>JAKVCE010000264.1 GCA_022447405.1 Planctomycetota bacterium
GGTCCCTGTCATCAACATGGAGAGCGCGCTCTGGCACCCGCTCCAAGCACTCGCCGACCTGATGACCTTGCGCGAACACTTTGGCGCGCTCCCTGGGCGCAAGCTGACGATCGTCTGGACCCACTCCCCCACGGCCTCCAGCCCCTCTGTCGTCAACTCTCTCCTCCACGCGACCGTCAGGAGCGGGATGCAGGTGCGGCTCGCGCACCCTCCTGGATACGAGCTCGACAGCCAGGTCCTAGAGGAGGCGACTGCGCTCGCCTCAAAAGCAGATGGGAGCTACGAGGTCACCAACGAGCTCCCTGACGCCGTCGACGGCGCAGAGGTCGTCTATGCCCGCTCGTGGTGGTCAGCCGACGACTACGAGAACCCGACGCTCGCAGCGAGCCGCCGCGCGCGCCACACCGACTGGAAAGTGGACGCCGCCTTGCTGAAGCGCGGTGACCACGCACACCTCATGCACGCCATGCCCGTCCGTCGCAACCTCGAGGTGACCGACGAGGTCCTCGACGGACCTGAGAGCCTCGTCTACCAGCAAGCGGAGAACCGCCTCCACTCTCAGAAGGCCCTCCTCATGCACCTCTTGCAGGGCGCAAGCTAGCGCCCCTCCCCGCCCGCACCCCGCTCCCTGATCCGCACCCATGACCGCGCCGGACTTCGTCCACCTCCACGTCCACTCCGAGTACAGCCTCTTGGATGGGGCGAACAGGATCCCGAACCTCGTCAAGGCCGCCGCGGACGACGGTCAGCGCGCGCTCGCGCTGACAGACCATGGCAACCTCTTCGGCGCGATTGAGCTCTACAAGGCTGCGAAGGCCTCTGAGCAAGAGGTGAAGCCTCTCATCGGCTGCGAGGTGTACATCGCCCGCGACTCGATGCACAAGCCTCACAGCAAGAAGCAAGGGAACGGGTACAACCACCTGACGCTCATCGCGAGGAACAACGAGGGCTACCAGAACCTGATCCAGCTCGCCTCGTCGGCCTACACCGAGGGCTACCACTTCAGACCCCGCATCGACAAAGAGCTCCTGAGCCAGCACGCAGAGGGCATCAACTGCCTGTCTGGCTGCCTCGCTGGCGAGATCAACCAGCTCTTCCGCGAGAACAAGGAGGACGAGGCCGAGAGGCTCGCGATGGACTTTCGCGACCTCTTCGGGAAGGACCACTTCTGGCTGGAGCTGCAGCGCAACGGTATCGCGCTCCAAGACCGCGTGAACGAGAGCATGGTCCGCCTCGCGCAGCGCACTGGGATCCCGCTGGTCGCGACAAACGACATCCACTACCTGCGTCACGAAGACTGTGAGGCGCAGGACCTCCTCCTCTGCATCAACACGAACGCAAAGAAGAAGGAGGAGAACCGCTTCAAGTTCGACACGGACTCCCTCTATTTCCGGACTCGAGACGAGATGGGTCACATCTTCCGGGACCTCCCAGACTCCGTAACGGAGACGATGAACGTCGCGGAGCAGGTCGACATCGGGATCGAGTTCAGCTTCGAGAAGGAAGACGGCGACCCGGAGAAGTATCACATCCCGGTCTTCGAGCCGGAGGGGGGCGGAGACCCGGAGAAGTTCTTCAACGAGCTCTTGGAGGCGGGGCTCAACCGGAAGTACAGCGGCGACCAGAAGGAGGCGCGGGAGCGCCTCGAGATGGAGAAGAAGGTCATTCGCCAGCTGGGCTTCACCTCGTACTTCCTCATCGTCTGGGACCTGATCAAGTGGTCACGCGAGAACGGCATCCCGGTCGGGCCGGGCCGCGGCTCCGCGGCGGGCTCCATCGTCGCCTACCTCCTCGACATCACGCTGATCGACCCGCTCTACCACGGCCTCATCTTCGAGCGCTTCCTCAACCCCGAGCGCGTCTCGATGCCCGACATCGACATCGACTTCTGCAAGGACGGCCGCGAGCGCGTCCTGGAGTACACCCGAGAGAAGTACGGGAACGACCACGTAGCGCAGATCATCACCTTCGGGACCATGCAGTCGAAGGGCGTCATCAGGGACGTCGGGAGGGCTCTGGATGTCCCGCTACGCGAGGTCGACCGCGTGACGAAGATGATCCCGGACGGGCCGAACACGCCCAAGCTGCCGGTGCTCCTGGGGCTCGAGAAGAGCGAGGACGCGAAGAAGCAAGAGGAGCTCGACAAGAAGAAGAACGACGACCTCATCAAGGTCAGCAAGAGCTCCGAAGAGATGCGGGAGCTCTTCGACTACTCCCTCTCGCTCGAGGGCATGTCGCGGCACTTCTCGATCCACGCGGCTGGTGTCGTGATCGCGGACCGCCCGATCCTCGAGTACGTCCCGCTCGCGGTCGACAAGCGCGCCGGGACCCCCATCACGCAGTGGGCAGCAGGTCACCTCGAGGACCTCGGGCTGCTCAAGATGGACTACCTCGGGCTCAGGACGCTCACCATCCTCGACAAGTGCGAGGCGCTGATCCGAGCCGCTGGAGGCGAGGTCCCGAACCTCCTAGAGGGGACGCAGGACGACCCTGAGGTCTACAAGCTCCTCATGACCGGAGACACCCAGGGGATCTTCCAGCTGGAGTCTGAGGGGATGCGCAAGCTCATCACCCGCATGCAGCCGGACTGCTTCGCGGACCTGGTCGCGCTCCTCGCGCTCTACAGGCCAGGCCCCCTGGACGCGGAGATGGACGATCTCTACGTCAACCGTAAGCACGGGCGCGAGGCGGTCGAGTACGAGCACCCGGTGCTCGAGGGCATCCTTGAAGAGACCTACGGCTGCATCGTCTACCAAGAGCAGGTCATGCGGATCTCCAGCGACCTCGCTGGCTTCTCGCTCGCCGAAGCAGACAACCTCCGGAAGGCGATGGGAAAGAAGATCGTCGCCATCATGGAGAAGTTCTCCGAGAAGTTCGTCGAAGGCGCGGTCAAGAACGGCTGCTCCGAGAGAGACGCCAAGCAGATCTGGGACAACATCCTCAAGTTCGGGGGCTACGGCTTCAACAAGTCGCACTCTGCGGCTTACGCGATCTTGAGCTACCAGACCGCTTGGATGAAGGCGCACTACAGGCGGGAGTTCCTCGCTGCGAACCTCTCCTGCGAGATGTCGGACTCGGACAAGGTGAAGGCCCTCTTGGACGACGCGCGCAGCGCTGGGATCGACATCCTCGGTCCCGACGCGCGTCACTCCGAGTGGCACTTCCTCCCGGAGGGTGAGGCGATCCGCTACGGGCTCGGCGCGATCAAGGGGACCGGCGAGCAAGCCATCACCCATCTGGTCCGCGCGCGCGAGGCCCTGAGAGAAGACGATAAGCCCATCGGACTCTTCGAGCTCACCGGACAGGCGGACCCCAAGGAGGTCGGCAAGATCGCCTGGGAGGCGATGATCAAGGCAGGCGCCTTCGACTACACCGACATCAACCGAGGCTGCGTCTTCGCCGCCTTAGAGGGAGCCCTCGCAGACGGGGCCAAGGCCGCTGCAGACCGCCGCTCTGGACAAGCCAACCTCTTCGGCGCCCTCGAAGAGGAGGAGGCTCTGGACACCTCAAGCCAGTACTCAGAGTACGACGCATGGAGCCGGCACGACCTCTTGGACAAGGAGTACGAGGCCCTCGGTCACTACCTCTCCGGCCACCCGTACTTCACCCCGGTCGGCCCGGTATAGGCCGAAGAGGATGTTTACCAAGGTGGACTTACCGGCACCGTTTTCCCCCAACAAAGCGTGGATGCGACCCTTCTCCACCCGGAGGTTGACATCGTCATTAGCT
>JAKVCE010000265.1 GCA_022447405.1 Planctomycetota bacterium
CGGCACCCAGGGCGCCGTGGGCTTTGAGACACCGCACCTCGACCGCCTCGCTGCGGAGGGGACGCGCTTCACAGACTTCTACGCAGCGCAGCCGGTCTGCTCGGCCTCGCGCACGGCGCTGCTCACGGGCTGCTACCCCAACCGATTGGGGATCCACGGGGCGATCGGACCGCGCAACACGCACGGCATCAACGATGAGGAGACGACCCTCGCCGAGGTGTGCAAGTCGCGCGGCTACGCGACCGCCATGTTCGGCAAGTGGCACCTCGGCTATCAGACCCAGTTCCTCCCCGGCAACCACGGCTTCGACGAGTCCTACGGGATCCCCTACTCGAACGACATGTGGCCCTGGCACCCGGCCTACGCGCACTTCGAGGACCCGGTCGAGAAGCGCAAGCGCGGCTACCCGGACCTCTTCACCTTCGAAGGCTTGGAGATCGCGGACCCGGAGGTGACGGGGCCGGACCAGATGCGCTTCACATCAGACTTCGGCGACCGCGCCGCATCCTTCGTGCGCGCCCACGCGGACGAGCCCTTCTTCCTCTACCTCGCCCACCCGATGCCCCACGTGCCGCTCTTCACCGACGAGGACTCCATCGGTCGCAGCGAGCAGGGCGCCTATGGGGATGTGATCGAGGAGATCGATGACTCTGTCGGCAAGGTGCTCGACGCCCTCGAGGAGTGCGGGATCTCTGAGAACACCCTCTTCATCTACACCTCGGACAACGGTCCCTGGCTCAACTACGGCGACCACGCTGGCACGACGGGCCCGCTGCGCGAGGGCAAGGGCACCACCTTCGAGGGCGGCGTGCGCGTCCCATGCCTCGTGCGCTACCCCGGCCGCGTCCCCGCGGGACGCGTGAGCCGCGAGCCCTGGATGACGATCGACCTCCTCCCCACCGTCGTCGGACTCATCGGAGCCGAGCTGCCGGAGCGGACCATCGACGGCATGGACGTCTGGCCGCTCCTCGCTGGCGACCCTGGAGCGCGCTCTCCGCAGGAGGCCTACTTCTTCTACTACCACCAGAACCACCTCGAGGCGATGCGCGCTGGCCCCTGGAAGCTCCACTTCCCCCACGGCTACCGCTCGATGGTCGGCATGACCCCTGGCGCTGGCGGGACCCCGGGCAAGTACGACTACAGCGCCAAGACAGGCCTCGAGCTCTACAACCTCGAGGACGACATCTCCGAGTCAAAGGACCTCGCAGCGGAGCACCCCGAGGTCGTGGCCCGACTGAGCGCGCTCGCCGACGGGATGCGCGCGCGCCTCGGAGACAAGCTGACCGAGGTCAAGGGAGCTGAGAACCGCGCCCCCGGCAAGGTGGCCAAGTGAGCACGCCGCTCAAGCTCTACCGGATCCCGGCGTCCTCTGGGACCAGGCTCATCGCAGAGATCGACGGAGCCTGCTACGAGGCGCCGCCGGAGCACGAGCCTCCCACCACCAACGGGAGCGTCCTGCGTGGATTCCTCGCGGACGGAGGGCTCGTCGAGCGGCCCGCACCCGAGGGGGCGCTGCTCCCTGCGGTTGACCCGTCCGCGGTCGGCAAGATCGTCTGTCTGGGCAAGAACTTCCACGCCCACGCGGAGGAGTTCGGCGAAGAGGTCCCCGAAGACCCGCTCTTCTTCCCCAAGCTCCGAGAGACCCTCGTGGGGCATGAAGCCGAGGTGCGCGTGCCTGGTCATTACACAGACCGCTTTGATCACGAGGCCGAGCTCGCGGTCGTCATAGGCAGGGGCGGCGCTGACATCCCGCTCGAGGAGGCCATGGACCACGTCGCTGGCTACACCGTCGCGAACGACCTCACCGCGCGCACGCTGCAAGGCGCAGACCGCAAGAAGGGCTGGCCCTGGTACCGAGCCAAGAACTTCCCCGGCTCCTGCCCCCTCGGTCCCTGCTTCGTCCCCGCAGACGAACTGGACGCCTCCGACCTCGCCATCACCTGCCATGTGAACGGTGAGCTGCGACAGGACTCACGCACCAGCCTGATGGTCGTCCCCATAGACCGCGCCATCGCGCACCTCTCGACCTACCTCCCCCTGAGCGCCGGGGACGTCATCCTTATGGGGACGCCAGCGGGCGTCAGCGCCCTTGAAGACGGTGACGTCGTGACCTGCACGGTGGAAGGGATCGGCGAGCTCAGCTCGACGATCCGCCGCTAGCCAGGTTGACTGCCACCGCTCGCGCTCAGACGGACTTGGAGATGGACTTAGGCCAGGTGAACTGGCGGTGTCCCTCCATGCCGCCCAGGAAGCCGAAGCCTGACTGCCGCGCGCCGACCCAAGGGGTGCCGGGGGCGCCGCCGAGGTATTGGTTGATGCCGACCTGCCCAGCCTGCATGCGCGCCGCGACGCGCGCGCCGCGCTCCGTGTCACCGGAGTAGACGTTCGCGCCCAACCCATAGGGCGTGTCGTTGGCGAGGCGCACGGCTTCTTCCTCGGACCCGTCGAAGGTCGAGAGGGAGACGACCGGTCCGAAGGTCTCTTCGTGGGTGATGCGCTGGTCAGCCGCGACATCTGCGAGGACGGTCGCGGGGTAATACCAGCCCGGCCCATCAGGGCAACTGCCCCCCATCACGAGGCGCGCGCCATCGGAGATCGCCGCGTCGACCTGTGTCACGACCTTGGCGCGTTGCTCTTCGCTCACGAGCGGGCCCATCTTCGAGCCCTCCTCGAAGCCGTCCCCATGGCGCCAATCTGCAGCGAGCGCAGCCACCTTCTCCTCAAACTCTGTAGCCGCCGACTCCTCGACGTAGACACGCTCGACAGCGCAGCAGACCTGTCCTGTGTTCCGCAAGGAGTGGCGCACGGCGCACTCAGCGGCCGCGTCGAGGTCCGAGTCAGCAAAGACCACGAGGGGGTCCTTCCCGCCGAGCTCGAGCACGAGGCGCTTCAGTTCCTTGGAGGCGCTCTCCATGATCCGCTTGCCCGTCTCGCGGCTCCCGACGAAGCCGACCATGTCGATGTCGGCTGCGACGAGCTCAGCGCCGGTCTCACCTGCGCCGTGGACGAGTACGAGGACGTCCTCGGGGACGCAGGCCTGCACGATCTCTGCGATGGCCTGCCCCGTCAGGGGGACGTGCTCGGAGGGCTTGAAGACCACCGTGTTGCCTGCGGCCAGGGCGGGCCCCAGGATCTGCAGCGGCATCCCCACGGGGAAGTTCCAGGGCGTGATCGCGGCGACGACGCCGTGCGGCATGCGCACGAGCTGAGTCTCATTGCCCTTGGTCTTGAAGGTCTGCGTGGCCAGGGCCTCTTGGACCTCCTCAAGCTCCGTCTTGACCATGCTCGTGAAGCCCTGCACCTCGCGCTTCGCGTCCTCGTAGAGCTTGCCCATCTCCTGGGTCGCGAGCCGCGCCAGCTCATCAGCCCGCTCTGCGAGACCATCCGCGATCCCAGAGAGCATGCGGCAGCGCTCTTCCATGCCGAGCGCCTCCCACGCGGGCTGCGCTGCCCGCGCGCGGGCCACCGCATCTCGCACCTCCTCCGAGGTCGCGCAGGGGAGCTCCGCGAGGAGCTCACCGGTCGAGGGGTTGAGGTTCTGGATCGTGTTCGTCGATTGAGTGGTCGTCATAGTCGCCTCATAGTAGCCATCCGCCGTCGATTCCGAGGTCTTGTCCGGTGATGTGTCTCGCCCCGGTCAGGAAATGGACGCCGGCTGCGACCTCCTCTGGGGTCCCAGCGCGACCCAAGGGGATCCGGGCATGGAGCTCCGGGTCCGAGGTCGAGG
>JAKVCE010000266.1 GCA_022447405.1 Planctomycetota bacterium
ACGCTCAAGGCGACGAGGAATTTGGCCTCTGTGCTGTTCAGCATGGGCAGAGTGAAGGAGGCCGAGGCGCTAGCCCTGAAGTTTGTCCAAGAGGCTCCACGGTCACACCCTGTGTATGCCTCTGGGTCCGAACTCTTAAAGACCATCCAAGCGGCCCTTGAGGAGGAGGGCCGCTGAGGTCGGTTGTCAGCTCCCCGGCTTGGGCCAGGGGAGGCGGCTCCACCAGGTGGGAGCGTCATTGGGGTGCGCCTCGACGATGGCGCGGAAGCGGGCGGTGAGCTCCTCGACCTTTTCCGGCATCTCTGTGGCCAGGTTCTTCTGCTCGCCAGGATCGGAGTCCATGTCGTAGAGCTGGACCGGGGGGAGGCCGAGCTTCTCGGCCTCCTTGGTGTTGTTCGGGTAGGACCAGCCGGCTGAGCCGGGGCAGAAGCAGAGCTTCCACTTGCCGTCGCGCAGCGCGAAGCCGCCGCTGCTGCTGTGGTGGATGATCGCGCCGCCGTGCGCGCCGACGCGCTCCTCGCCGCGGAAGAGCGGGAGGAGGCTGGCGCTGTCCTCGCCGGCGCCCTCACCCGCCTCGACGCCGAAGGCATCAGCGGTCGTGGCGAAGAGGTCTGTGAGACAGATCGGCACCTTGCAGCTCGAGCCCGGCTCGATGACACCGGGCCAGCGCGCCAGGAAGGGGACGCGGTGACCGCCCTCCCAGACGTCCGCCTTGTATCCGCGCCAACCGGCGCGCAGGTCGACGCCGCCGGCCTTGAGCTCGTCGAACAAGGCCTTCGGAGAGGTGCCGTTGTCGCAGGTGAAGATGACGAGCGTCTCGTCCGCGACGCCGAACTGCTCGAGCGCGCGCATCACCTGGCCGACACACCAGTCCGTCTCCAAGAGGAAGTCCGCGTAGAGGCTGACGCCGCTCTGACCGAGGAAGGCCTCGGAGGGAGTGATCGGCGTGTGCGGCGAGGTCATCGAGAAGTAGAGGAGGAAGGGCTCCTCCTCTTTGGTGCGGTCGCGGATGTAGTGGACGCAGCGCCGCGTGATCTCCGGAAGGACAGCCTCAAGGCTCCAGCCCTCCACCATCGGACCCGGTGAGACGCCGACGACCTTGCCGCTGGGCTGCGTCGCCTCCGGAACCGCCAAGGCGCGGTCGTCCTCGATCCAGACATAAGGAGGCCAGTTCGGGACGTCGTCCCCGAAGTAGTGGTCAAAGCCCGCCTCGAGCGCGCCGCCGCCAATGGGCTGGGTGTAGTCGATCTCCGCGGACTTGCTCGTCACTCCCCCACCCTTCTTGGGCCAGCGCCAGCCGAGGTGCCACTTGCCGATGCAGGCCGAGTGACGACCCGCAGCGCCCGCAAGATCAGCGATGGTCAGCCGGTCCTCGGCGATGAGCGGACCCTGCCACTTGCCGACGATCCCGCTCTTCATGCGCGTGCGCCAGGAGTAGCGCCCGGTGAGGAGCGCGTAGCGCGTCGGTGAGCAGACGGCCGAGGGAGAGTGCGCGTCGGAGAAGGACATCCCCTCCGAGCGGAGCCGGTCGAGGTTGGGCGTGGGGAGCCCAGACCCTGGGTGCTCGGCGTGCAAGGACGCGAGCCCCATGTCGTCCGCGAGGATCACGACGACATTCTTCGGGCTCTGAGCGAGCGCGACAGAGGACAGAAGGAGGCACAGGAGCGCGCGCATGGGACGAGGATACACCGCCGAGCGACGGAGGCTGTGGGCGCGTGCTAGCATCCTCCCCCCCGCGCATGACAACGAACGCCGACTCCATCTATGCAGATCACCTCGCGAGCCACGCAGGGGTGACCTCCGACGAAGCCCGCGCTGCCGAAGAGGCGGCGTTCGCAGCGCTTATAGAGGCAAATCCGGAGCACGCTGGGGCGCTCAAAGAGCTCCGCGCAGCGCAGCAGCGGCTGGGAGGCGCCATACCGAGGACGCTCTCCGATAAGACGAGCGGGCTGCACCGCCCCGCCGGGGCGAAGGAGCTCCCGCAGAGCGCCTTCCACGCGAGAGAGGGCGCGACGATCGGAGACTTCCGCCTCACCCACCTCCTCGGCCGCGGCGGCATGGGCGAGGTCTGGGAAGCGGAGCAAACCTCCCTCTCCCGCAAGGTCGCGCTGAAATTGATGCTCCCTGACCGCGTGAGCGAGCGGGGCCTCGACTTCTTCGCGCGGGAGGCGAGAGCGGGCGGACGCCTCGCGCACAAAGGGATCGTGAGCGTCTTCGGCACCGGCGAGGACGAGGGCGCGCACTGGATCGCGATGGAGCTCGTCGACGGGGCGTGCGACCTGAAGCGCTCGCTGGACGCGATGCGCGACGAGCAAGAGGTGCCGGAGGGCTACTACGAGCACACCGGCGGCTTCATCGCCGAGCTCGCTGACGCCCTAGAGGTCGCGCACCAGGCAGGCGTCATCCACCGCGACCTCAAGCCAGCGAACATCCTCGTCGCAGCAGACGACTCGCCGAAGGTGTCGGACTTTGGCTTGGCGAAGCTCGAGGACGAGCTCTCGATCTCGAGCGCAGGCGAGCTGCTCGGGACGTACTACTACATGAGCCCGGAGCAGGTGGCGACGAAGCGCGCGGGGATCGATCACAGGACAGATGTCTTCAGCTTGGGCGTCGTGATGTACGAGATGCTCACCTTGGTGCGGCCCTTTGAGGGCGACACCACAGAGCAGGTGGCGCAGAAGATCCTGTGGGAGGAGGCGCCGAATCCGAAGGCCATCCGCTCGAGGGTGCCGCGAGACTTGGCGGTGATCTGCGGCAAGGCGATGGAGAAGGACCCGGGGCGGCGGTATCAGTCGATGTCGGAGCTCGCGGAAGATCTCCGGCGCTATCTCGGGGACGAGCCGATCCAGGCGAAGCCTCCTGCCGCGGCGCAGCGCGTGATCAAGTGGACGAGGCGGAACCCGACGAAGAGCGCGCTGGTGGCGGCGGGGGTCGCGGGGCTCGCGGTCTTTGGCGGACTTTGGCAGCGGGCCGAGGCGGCGCGCGCGGGCGAGGTGCTCGCGAGGGAGAGCGCGGAAGAGCGCAGGTTGGAGGCAGAGGAGCTGCGAGCACAGGCTGATGAGAACGCACGTATGGCAGAGGACGCGCGGGGCGAAGCGGTGAGGAAGACCGCGGAGCTGGAGCAGGTCGCCGACTTTCAGGCTGAGCGACTGGCCAACTTGGACGCCGCGCAGATGGGGTGGGGAATACGTAGCGAGATCTTGTCTGGCGCACACGCTGCCGAGCTGAGAGAGGGCGGAACGGAGGAGGACGCGGCGGCGCGAGAGCTGGAGCTGCGCGCGCTGCTCGCAGGGGCAGACTTCACAGGGCTCGCTCAGGGCGTCATCGAAGAGCACCTGTTAACCCAGGCCATCGAGGCGATGGAGGGCTTAGAGGACTTGCCGCTTGTCGAGGCGCGCCTCCTCTCTTCCGTCGCAGGCACTGCGCGTGGGATAGGCCTCCCCGAGAGAGCGGAGGCCCCGCAGGCCAGAGCGTTGGCTGCCTATCGAGGGGCTCTAGGGGAGGACCACGCCCTGACTGTTGCGGCCTCAAGCGACCTCGCGGCGATCTTCGCCGACCAGCGCAGATTCGCAGAGAGCATGGAACTCCTGGAGGGGGCAGAGGAGAGCGCGCTAAAGGGCAAGCTTGAGGACCACGAGACCTGGGTAACCCTGAAGCTCAACCTCGCCATCTGTCTGACGGGGCTAGACCGGAGAGAGGACGCACAGGCGGCGGCAGAGG
>JAKVCE010000267.1:0-1181 GCA_022447405.1 Planctomycetota bacterium
TGAGGATGTTCATGGGCTCTTATCTTTGCGGGGTAGCAGAGAGCCTACGCGATGAGGCCAGGCCTCACGGGGGCTCCGCGTTCGCTTCTTGTGAGTATCGCTTCGTGAGCCTCGTGCCACCCTCCGAGCGCGCAAAAAACATCGTTTTTGGCCGATAACAGGCGGTTTCTAAGGACTTCTACGTTTCACCCTTCGGTCGTTGGGCGGCCGCTGCTGAGAGGCTTGCAACGGGAATGAACCTGTCAGAAAGCCCCTCAAGGGGCTCACACCAAAAACAACGAGGAACTCAAAGATGAACCCCAGCAACACGACAAAGCACGCGATTCGAACCATCGGCCTCCTGCTCGCCAGCGCTACGGCAGCGAACGCTCAAGACCTCATCATCACTGACATCGGCAGTGAGTTTGAGGGCAGGGCGGTGGAGTACTACGGAGAGGACAACGGCGTGCTCTCCTACAACTTCACGACAACGATCAAGAACGCCAGCGGCTCCGCCGCAGCGATCGGCGCTACGAACGGAGCGCATCCGGTCCTCGGCCAGAGCATGTACCGCATCCTCGATGGCCGGATTGAGCAGATCGGCCAGGGCATGGCCAAGCACCGCGTCCAGCCCTTCCTCAACTTGGGTGGGTGCGGAGACCCGCTCGCGGGCAACGGCGCCCTCTCGGCAGGATGCACGGACACCTACGGCGCGTACTACGTGGACTATGGTCCCGACGGGATCGGTTATGACGAGGATGGCCCGAAGTATCAGGTCAACCCGACGACCGGCGCCTTGGAGCTGCCGATCCTCTATCCCCCGTGCGCGGCATGGAATCTCGGCGACGCGGTCTCTCACATTGAGGTCGACGCCCTCGACATGGACCCGTTCATCAACGACGGCGCCATCTTCCTCGCAGAGGCCCAGGTGATCTCTGCGGATGACGCCTTGGCGGGCAACAACGGGAACAACGTCGCCATCCGCCTCCTGAGCGTGAACGCTGTCGACGATGTGCAAGCAGTTTGGGGTACCGCCGCTGACGCGACCGCGCTCGACCTGTTCGCCGCTGTCCATCCGGAGGCCATGGTGACGGAGGTCATTAACGAGGACGAGGGTGGCGCTGGCGTAGACAGCCGCGTGATCGTCGCCTGCAACGTGATCGAGCTCCCGAACGGCCTCTATCGCTACGAGTACGCCGTCC
>JAKVCE010000267.1:1191-3718 GCA_022447405.1 Planctomycetota bacterium
AAAACGTGGACTCGCATCAGGGAGTTCGCTCTCTGCGGCTGCCCGCAGATTGCGCCTACCTGCAGCTCTCAGACTTTGCCCAGCATCACGTTGACTACAACCAGTGCGGCGAGATCTGGCAGAGCGACGACTGGAGCACCTCCCTCGTGGGCGGCCTCTTGGAGTTCTCGACAGGCGTCCACACCGGGAATGAAGCCACGAGCTTCAGCTGGAGCGGCGTCCCTTATGGGGAGCCTTCACCCATCCGCTGGGGGACGATGTCGAACTTCTCCTTCACCGCGACGACGCCTCCCCAGGTCATCGAGGTAGAGCTCGGGCTCTTCCGTCCGGGGAGCAACATGAGCCTCACGGCGACCACGCTCGGCCCCTGCAAGGACCTCCAGTGCTCAACGGAGCGCTATTGCGAAGGGACTGCCAGCTCAGTCGGGAACATCGCCGCGATGAACGTCATGGGATCGACAAACGTCTCGGACAACTCCCTGATCCTCTACGCGAACTCGGTGCCGGCGAACCAGTGGGGGATCTTCTTCTACGGACATGATGAGCTTCAGCACCCCATCGGCGGTGGCACGCTCTGCGTCGGAGGGAGCCTCTTCAGGGTCAACCCGGCAGTTCAGGCGAACGCGAACGGGCTCGCGATGCTGCACGTTGATCTGACGCAGGGCCCGATGGGCTCTGGCCCCGGGAAGATCACCCCGGGCTCAGTCTGGAACTTCCAGCTCTGGTTCCGGGATCCGGCTGGGCCGACCTACTCGGGCTTCAACTTCTCCGACGCCCTCCGAGTTGAGTTCTGCCAGTAGGAGCTCACCCATCAGGTCACCGAATCTGCGGTGACGTCCAAGACGCCCCAGGCTCGCGGAAGGCGCGGGTCTGGGGCGGACCTGTGGGGAGGAAGCTATGGACCTTTGGGATGCGGTCAGGCCCCTTGAGTCGCCTCTTCAAGGGAAGAGGCCGTAATGGCTCCGTGGGAGGCATGCCAGGACACGACCCCGTCTTGAATCCAGAGGGCTTGGGGGGACTCGTGAGTGATGCCGGTGGCTTCGGCGATCGCGAGCGAGCTCGGCCTCTGTTCGATCACGTCGAGCCATAGGGTGGGCACATCGGGGTGCTCTCCGCAGAACTTGCGGTACTCGAAGAAGGCGTGGGCGCTCACGGGGCACGTGGGGGAGTGCTTGAAGAGGAGGAGGCGACGGGAGGAGAGGAGCTCCTCGACATCTGCGTCTTGATTGAGCTGGGTCGGAGGCATGGGGGAGATCATAGCCGGAGTTGGAGCCGCGAGGTGTATGATGAGCGACGGCACAGCACTTCGGACGTGGAGAGCGACGCCTCTCGGCGCGGCGGTTCGTCGATAAAGCACCAGAGGTCTTCCCCGAGGTCCCAAAAGTCGGACTTCGAACGCCGAATTATGAGATCGATCTAAGCGTCAGGCGGACGGCTATTTGCCGAATCAGCCGCACCAATTAAGGGACGCCCTCCGCGCTTTCGAGCGGAGAAGCTTGACCTCGATAGCGAGCTCGAGATACAGTCTGTCTCTGCGCTGAACGGGCCAAAAGCCGTCATTCCGCGTGGATATCGCCCGATTCGTCCCTCTCTCTATGGGGGAGGACTGTCGCCAGGTCCCTGCACTGCGCTCCAGTTGTGCCCAGCTGAAGCCGTTTGTTGCGAAAACAATTAACAACGCGATCACAATATATGAAGAAGTTATCACGCATTACTTTGCGCGAAATATTCCGTCTCGCTGAATTAAAAAGGGTGGTTACCCCCTCATTAATGGATCAGACAACTCTGATTAATACAGTTACTCGTCACGATATAGCTCACGTGACCTCCGGCCCCTCTGCCCCGTCGATTCTCTGCTGTGGGAGGTTCGCCTGATGGAAGAGGAGCGTATGAGGGACGCAGGCTGGTACATGGACCGGCTCGAGCGGCGACTGTTCAATCCGGACGCTGAAGGGATGCTGGTCGAGCGTCTCGGAGAGGCAGAGGTCTATTGGGCTGCCGATGTTAGTTTTCGTCCATCTGCGCCGGTCAGAGGAGCGTTCCCCGCGATGGACTGTTGGCTGGGCGGTGAGAACACCCTGCCTTCTGGACCTTGTAGGCCGTCCTTTCCACCTCACGAGGGGCCCGTTGACTTCGGCATCTCAGATGTGAAGGAATTCATGCGCAAGACTCAGGTCTTGGAACTCTTCAACTCCTTCGGGGTTGGGGTCTTTGTCGCTGGCCTACACACTGCCATTGCAGAGGCTGCCTGTGAGGGGGCCGAAGAGCCTCAACTCAACTTGCAGTCGGTCCTTGAGCTCCTGAGCGCCTCACCCACATTTAGACTCTATTCTAGGTCAACCCGTAAGGAGGCCCTCAGGGCGCGCGCTTCGCTAGATCCTGAAGACCTCGAAGACAACGGCGGGTACCCCTGGGCGCGTCGCATGGAGTGGAACATTCGGCAGGCTCGGAAGAGGACAGGGCTCAATGACGCCCTCCGCCCCCTCCATGAGCTGTACCGCTTCGGGTGGCGACGAGGCCCTTTGCT
>JAKVCE010000268.1 GCA_022447405.1 Planctomycetota bacterium
GGGGATCATCCACCGTGACCTGAAGCCTGGGAACATCATGGTCATGGATGACGGCATGGTGAAGCTGCTCGACTTCGGCATCGCTAGGGCGACGGATGACACGGGCATCACCCAGCAAGGGATGCTAGTCGGCACAGTCCTCTACATGTCCCCTGAGCAAGTCCGTGGCGAGGAGCTCACCTTCACCTCGGACGTCTTCGCCTTCGGCTCGGTCCTTTATCACCTCTGCACCGGCAAGCTCCCCTTCCCCGGATCGAGCTTCCCCGAGGTCTGTATGACGATCCTTGACGGCGAGTTCGAAGAGCCCGCCCAGGCGCGTCCGGGCTTCCCGGAGCCGATCAGCTCCCTCATCAAGCGCTGCCTCGAGCCCGAGCCCGTGGACCGCTTCGTGAACGGTCGCGAGGTCCACACGGCGATCTCGAGCGCGATCAAGGAGATGCACAGCTCCACCTCAACCCTCCAGGTCGCAGAGGGCGACCTGCACATCCTCCCCTTCGTGACGACAGCGGGGGCAGAGGGGCTCGCAGGGGGCACCAGGAAAGACCTCGCCAGCGACCTAGATCGCACGAAGCGCCTCTCGGTCTTCCTCTCGGAGGACATAGACCCTGCCAACCAAGCGGACGTGGACTTCGTCCTGAAGGGCGAGCTCGCGTCCCTGTCCAGCGGCGCGAGCCTGGAGCTCCGGCTCGAGCGCTGGGGATCAGGCGAGCGAGGTCGGGCGGTCGTCCAGGAGTGGGAGGACGTGGTCCGCATCGAGGAGGACGATGAGTGGGCCCTCCAAGAGAGCCTCGCGCGGGTCTCAGCGCGCTTTGTCCGCCAAGGGATGCGCGAGGTCTCTGTGCGTCCCAGCGAAGACCTCCAACGAGACCCGGAGCAGTCGGAGAAGCTCGCCCACCAAGCGCACGACAAGCTCCTGCGCGGGACCTCCAAGCACGTCATCGCCTGCATGAGCATGATCCGGACCGCGCTCGAGGCGAACGCCTACTCACCGCGCGCCTACTCGTGCCTCTCGGAGGCGATGGTGCGCAAGTTCCTCATGTGGGACGGTGACCCGAGCTTCCTCGATGAGGCGCGCGACTACGCCAACCGCTCCCTCGGGCTCGACCAGGAGTGCGCTGAGGCGCACACCTCCCTCGGCTTCGCCTACCAACACTCAGGTCAACCCACCGACGCGCAGCGCGAGTACCGCATCGCCATCCAGATCGACCCAAGAGAGTGGATGGCGCACTCCTACCTCGGCGCGCTCCTCGCGCGCGGCGGGAACTTCAAGCACGCCCAAGAGCACCTCGAGGAGTCTCTAAAGCTGCGCCCGGGTCACATCGGCGCCGCAGACAACCTCTACCTCGTCCACATGCGCCTCGGCGCGGTAGAAGAGGCGATCACCGTGGCAGAGGCCGGGATCCAGAGCGGGCTCGAGCAGCTCATCAAATACCCGGACGACCAGGAGACGCGCACGCACGCGGCGCTCCTCTTCGCCCGCCTCGGCAGGCGCGCTGAGGCCCGCGAGCTCCTTGAGGAGGCGCGGGAGAAGTTCCCCAAGGACGGCTTCACCAACTTCCGGGTCGCCTGCATCCTCGCGGCCCTCGGTGACTCCGAGGAGGCGGTCGCCGAGCTCAGCGCCGCGCGCGACCGGGGCTACTTCGTGCGCGGGGAGCTCCTCGGCTCCACAGACCTCGAGATCCTCCGCGGGCTCCCTGGCTTCGAGGACCTCCTCGTCTAGCCTGACCCTTCACTCCATGAGCCCCGCCCTCATCGTCCTCGACACCGAGACCGCCACGCTCCAAGGCGCCCCACACCTCCTCGAGCTCGGCGCTGTCCTCGTAGAGGACGGTGAGATCCAGGACTCCTTCGAGCGCTTCATCCGACCCGAGGTCGAGATCGACCCCATGGCGACCGCGATCCATGGGATCACGATCGAGGACGTCTTGGACGCGGACGACGCGGCCACCGTCCTCGGAGACTTCTTCGACTGGGCGGGTGACGCCTGGTTCGCGGCGCACAACGCGCCCTTCGACGCGAAGGTGATCGCTTACGAGGCGAAGCGCCAGCGCTTCGACGAGCTCCCCGAGGGCCCCTTCCTCGACAGCCTGCCCCTCTCTCGCAAGTACATCCCTGAGTCCCCCAACCACAAGCTCGTGACCCTCTCGGAGCACCTGGACCTCGAGGACGGGCCGCACCACCGCGCGCTCTCGGACGCGGTCTACTGCTGGAAGGTGATCGAGGAGTGCTGGGAGCGCGCGGGCGGGCTCGACTCCGTCTCCATGACCGAGCTGCTCAGCGACTCAGGCCGCGCGCTGACCTTCGCCTCGGCCTCTCCCGACCTCCCCCGCTTCCCGCGGCGCATCCGCGCCCTCAGCAAGACCCTCTCGAGCGGCGAGGAGGTCACCGTCCTCTACGGCAGCAGCGGTGAGCACCCCGCCACCCTCAGCGTCCGCCCGCGCTTCGCCTACCGACGACGCGACAAGGACTACCTCGAGGCGGAGTGCTGTCACTCCGGGATCCTCAAGACCTACAGGCTGGACCGCGTCCAGAAGGTCGTGAAGAGCTCCGCCCGCTGACCTCTCTCAGGCGCAGTCGGTCTTGCGCGAGAGCGCGCGCTCCAAGAGCGCGCCGAGGTTCGTCCCGGCGAGGGGTCGAGCGGGGGCCTCTTTCAGCATCGGCGCCGCGTCCTCGCTGAAGGCGGCCTCCTCTGCGGCGATCCTGGAGCCGTCGGTGTGCAGGAGAGAGAGCGAGAGCCGCTGCGCCTTCACGTCGAGGGAGAGGACGCGCAGAGAGACGGGCTGACCCTCGGTGAAGTGTGAAGTGAGGGGGTGCTCTTCGGAGACCCCAGCCTCGCTCCTCGGGACGAAGCCGGTGAGGTCTCCTTCGAGGGCGACGAAGAGGCCGGCGTCGATGACCCGCTCGATCACGCCGCGGACGAGCGCCTTGTCGCTGAGCCGCTCCTCGGCGGAGGCCCAGGGGTCCACGCCGACCTGCTTGATCCCGAGCGAGATCCGCTTTCCGCCGCGCTGGATGTGCAGCACCTTCGCCTCGACCGAGTCTCCCACCTTGAGGATCTCCGCCGGGTGCGCGATCCGCCGGTGACAGATGTTCGAGATGTGGACGAGGCCCTTTCGACCTCGACCAAAGCGAATGAAGACGCCGTAGGCCTCCATGCGAGTCACGCGCCCGTGGACGACCTCGCCAGGTCGCACCCCGGCTTCGCCGCCTCGCTCGCGCTCGCGCTTCAGGACGCGCTTGCGGCTCAAGAGGCAGCGCTGCCGCTCGTGATCCACCTCGATCACCTCAGAGATGAGGAGCTGACCGATGAGCTCGTCGAGGTCACCGCCCCGAGGCACTCCGGTCTCAGAGCGCGGCATGAAGGCGTGCAGCCGGCCGACGCGCAGCTCGAGCCCGCCGAGGTTCGTGCTCGTGACCCGACCCTCCACGACGCTCGAGACCTCCATCTCCTCCCAGGAGTGCAGGACCTCCTCTTCTTTGAGCGCCAAGCGCCAGAGCCCCTCCTCTTGTCCCTTGAGGGTGAAGTCAAAGGCGGCGCCCTCCTTCGGTTCACTAGAGAAGGCATCGCGAGCGATCACGCCCTGCATGCGCGGACCCAGCTCGACGAAGACGTCCTTCCCGTGAGCGCCGACGACCGTGCCCCGCATCACCTTGAGCGTGTGTCGACCCCTCTCGTCCACCGCGCCTTGC
>JAKVCE010000269.1 GCA_022447405.1 Planctomycetota bacterium
CACACCTTCGACGCTCACACCCCCTACGAGCCCCCCACGCCCTACGACGACCTCTACTACTCCTCTGAGGAAGACCCCTTCGACCCGGAGCGACCTGACCCCGAGGTCCCCGCGCACATCAACGAGCAGTTCTTCGCCGGGCTGAAGGACATGGACTTCCCCTCCTCGCAGTACCGGGGAGAGATAACATACCTCGACGACCAGCTGAGGCGCGTCTTCGAGAACCCCCGCTTCGCTGAAGGTGTCATCGCCTTCACCTCAGACCACGGCGAGTGCATCGGACACCACGGCATCTTCTACGATCACGCCAGCCTCTTCCCCTCCAGCATCCACGTGCCGCTCATCCTCTCCTACCCCGGCGCCCCCGAGGGGCTCCGCATCAGTGAGGCTGTCGAGCAAATCAACGTCGGCCGCACTCTCTTGGAGATCGCGGGTCTAGAGACCACCCAGTTCCCTGGCCAGAGCCTGCTCGACTTCACCCAGCCGGGCGCCAAAGAGCGTGAGACCCCTAGGTTCGCCGTCTCCGCGCACGGCTTCTCAGCCTCCCTGAACCATGGAAAATGGCATCTCATCCTCCATCTGCTCGAGCATGAGAACCGCGCTGGCATCAGCGGCCCTTACAAAAAGGGTGAGACCTCGCTCTACGACACGGAGCTGGACCCCGCCTGCACCATGGACGTCCTCGATGACAACTTCGAGGTCGCCAAGGAGCTGCGCGCGCGCCTCATCGAGTGGCTCCTGAACGCTGACCCCCGTGGACTCGCTGGCTCAGAGACGGACGACGCTCAGACCATCCGTCAGCTCGCCGCCCTCGGCTACACGATGCACGCTCAAGGTGACGCAGCGGCCGCCCTCTGGGAGGCCGACACGGACACCGAGTGGTGCCGCCGCTTCCGCTAGGAGGCGAGATCGAGGACCCAGGGAGCGACCCGCTCCCGCACCCCGCCTGAGCCCAGATCCCGGGGTAGGTTTGCACAGAGGCGCTCCGCTGTGCGAACCCTGCTACAGAACCGACAACTCGCGGCCGCAGCCGCTGTGCTAGCTGCCGCCTGCCAGGCTTCCCCGCCGACCTATGAGGTCGAGCTATGTGACGATACGGTGCGGGCAGACTCGCCCTTCCTCGCCACCCACGTCGCGGGCATGCTCTCGAGGACACGCGGTCAGGTGCAGCAGCTGGTCCCCGGCTCTAGGGAGGAGCCTGTCGAGGTCTGGCTCCAAGAGGAGCTTCAGCTCTACCGCTTCCGGCGCGGCTCCTATGAGCACGCAGACGGCTTCTGGGCCGAAGAGGCAGGACGGATCCACCTCCGCACCGAGGCGCGTCACCTCGAGCGCACCCTCGTCCACGAGCTCGTCCACTCCTCCCTCGGTGAGGTCTGGTCTCTCCTCCCGGGCACCCTCGAAGAGGGCGTCTGTGACTGGGTCTCTGCCAGCGTCTGCCCCCACTCCTCAGCCCAGCTGCGGGCAGGTCGCCTGAGCGCCGCTTGCTTCGGCCTAGGCGCCCTCGAGATCGAGCTGGAGCTCCGCTCCGCCGCTCCCAGGGGGAGAGAGGAGGTGATCGGCTCCTACGCCAGCGTCCTCCTCGAGGGTGGCATCGAGCCCCCGATCACCCCGAATGAGGTCTTCGAACTCGAGGCCGGTCGCTCGAACTCCGGGCTCTCTGGCCCTCGCAAGAAGGCGCTCTACGGCCTGGCCTTCTTCTTGGTCGACCGGATCGCCTCGAGGGGAGCTGGCCTGGAACCCCTCTACGAGCTCTGCCTCAAAGCCCGCGCCGAGGGCCTCTCCAAGGTGCCCACCGGCTGGCTCCTCGAGGCCGCCGAGCTCGAGGGCCTCGAGAGCCTCGAGTGGAAGCCGGGCCTAGCAGAGGCCTTCAGCGGAGCTGAGCTCGCCGAGCTCGTGGCGATGTACCCCGACTTTTTGGGCTCCGCCATCGACCGGCTCCCGATCCCTGCCAGGGCAGCGACCGGGCAAGAGGAGCTGCGCTTCTCGATGCGGGTCAATCCGCGCTGAGAAATTGGTTCGCTTTGGGGAAGAAATCCCCTCCGAGGTCGTATCAGGCCGCACACCGGAGCCATCCAAGACCTCGCCATGCGCATCACAAGCCTCATCGTCCTCGCCAGCCTCATCGGCCTCGGCATGAGCGCTGCCAACGGCGGTCACAATGAGTACTCAGGCTCACGCATGACGAACTGGCCGAGCGGCAACCCCAGAGAAGAGGCGATGTACTCTGACGGGCTGCGAGACGGTCTCTGCCAGCGCTGGCATGCGGACGGCAAGCTGCGCGCCACCGGCAGCTACCAGAGCGGCCAAATGGTGGATGAGTGGCGCTTCTACGACCTCGAGGGCGCTCTCGATTCCACTCGCTCTGGCGTCTACGTGGACGGCAAGCGCATCGCTCCCCTCGCGAACTAGGCGTCGCTGAAGCGATAGACCCCGCGCTGTCCGCTGGTCTCCTCGACCGCGACGCGGAGACGGCGCGTCTGCACCTCTCCGAAGCGCTCCTCCAGGAGCCGCTTGACCTCGCGTCCGATCCAGGTCGCGAGGTTCTCGGAGCTCGTGTTGTTCATCGGCAACACCAGCACGTCCTCTAAGGGCGCGGCGTAGTAGCGGTCCAGGTACCTGATCTCCACGACGCCGTCGCCGCGGTCCGCGTGGGTCAGCACGGGGTGCTCACCTGGGATGAGGAAGCGCTCGTCCAAGGAGTCCAGGAGCTCCCGGACCACAGGCTTGATCTCCTTGAAGTCGATCACGAGCCCGTGCTCGGAGAGGGTCGCGTCGATCTCGACAAAGACCCTGTAATTGTGCCCGTGCAGGCGCTCCGCGCTCCCGTCCGGAAAGATCAGGAAGTGGGCGGCGGAGAACTTGAAGTACTCCTTCTCGAGCTCAATGGACCAGGACTCCATGGGGGGCACCTTGTACCCCAAGCCGGCCTCAAGCGCACACTCCCGTCGATGTTTCCCGAAAGGCCCCCGCGCTGATACCCTCCCGTGGATGGAGATCCCCACTCGCACCGTCCCGGTCCCCGGCCTCGGTATCGACTTCGAGGTCATCGAGGGCGACGAACACATCGGCCCGTCCATCGCAGCGGGCGGCTGGGAAGAGCACGAGACGCGCCTCTTCAACGCCCACATCCAGACAGGGTCGCGGGTCCTCGATCTCGGCGCGAACATCGGCTGGTTCGCCGCGCAGGCTGTCCTGCGAGGAGCGACGGTCGACGCCTTTGAGCCCGTACCTCACATCGCTGATGTGTTGGAGCGCAACGTGGCCCGCGCGATGGAGCGCGGCCCTGGGACCGCCCGAGTGCATCGCTTCGCCGCAGGCTCAGAGACCGGCAGCGCAGAGATCTTCCTCGCGGCCGCCAACCGCGGTGACAACCGCGTCGTGGACACCGGCGCGAGCGCGCCGAACGACATGGACGGTGCGGCCTCTGTGGAGATCCAGATCCGCAAGGTCGACGACCTCATCTCAGGCGGCGTGGACGTCCTGAAGATCGACACACAAGGCTCCGAGTGGCACGCCCTCCAAGGCGCGCGCGACCTCCTCGACGCCAGCCCGCGCCTCGCGCTCCTCATCGAGTTTTGGCCCTACGCCCTGCGCGGGGCCACCGGCGCGGAGCTCTTGGAGCTCCTCGAGTCCCAAGGCTTATGCGTCGGCAAAGCCACCCCCGCCCCCGACCCCCCCACCCACCCCCCA
>JAKVCE010000027.1 GCA_022447405.1 Planctomycetota bacterium
GCCTGCGCACGCTCAGCCACTTCCTCTCGAACGGCGGCGGGCCGGGTGTGGAGAAGGTCCTTGAGTACGCAGCGCCTGGCTCCTATCCCGGCGAGTACTACTGCTACGGCTGGGGCCTCATGTACTTCATGCAGGAGTACGAGGACCCCGAGACGCTGGAGAAGGTCTACCGACCGCTCTACTCCAAGTACCGCGAGCTGATCACCACCGGCGAGAAGCGTCGTCCGCCCCTGCCTCTCTTCAAAGAGGTCTTCTTGGGAGCGAGCTCACCCCTCGGGCACGACTCCCTCGAGGAGTTCATCGAGGACTGGGAGCGGTGGATCCTGAAGAGCATCCGTCCCCTCTCGCTGGGGAACGCTCGCAGGGCCGCACGGATCAAGAGGGCTGAGCGCTACCTCGCCGCCGTCGAGCGCTGGGGCGACTCCAAGGCAGCGGAGTCTGAGCGTCGCCTTGAATTGGCCCTAGGAGACCTCGAGTACGTCATCACGGAGCTGGACGATGCGGAGTTCCCCGACGTCGACCTCCTCCTGCAGCAGCGGGAGATCCTCAAGCGCCTCGACCGCCCGAAGACCGAGTCCGTGATCATCGAGCGCATCTTGGACGCGGTGGACCGTGAGATGCATGAGATGTCAGGCAGCGAGTACAAAGACCTCGAGGAGCGCCTGAGCCGCCTCGATCGCAAGAACGCGGTCCTGCGCCTAGCGCGCAGCCGCGCGCGCCTCCAGGCGGGCCGCTCGCAGACTATCCTCGACCGCTACCTCGAGTACGACCCCCCCTTCCTCATGCGCGCGTCTGCCTTCGCGACTCAGGTCGCAGAGGCCCTCTCGGACCCGAAGATCGACGCCCGCGCAAAGGAGCTCCGCGCGCGCTGCGCCGAGGCAGGGCTCCTCGCCGGCGCGGGCAGACGGCTCTACTCGAAGAAGAGCTCCGACTGGGTGAGCCTCTTCCCCCCGAAGTCAGAGGCGCTCTTCCGCCAGACCAAAGACGAGCTCGCCCTTGAGTCCGAGGGCGGCGCGCCCGCGGGCAGGGTCTGCACCAGCGTCCCTGTCACGGGCGAGTACGAGATCCGCTGCACCATGGAGCGCGACGGGATCGAGTTCGGAACGATCCACGGGATCGTCTACAGCGGGAACGAAGAGGACGGGTGGATGATCGTAGGGGTCGACTACGAGGGCGCGCTCGTCCTTCGCGTCGCTACGAAGGAGGGCGCGCGCGTCACCTTCGACAACTGGGATGATGAGTTCGAGGACGAGCTCGATCCGCCCGTCGCAGAGGATGAAGACCCGACGATGAGCGTCCGGGTGCTCCCGGAGGGGACCCTCTTCGTGACGGTCGGAGAGCGGGAACCGATCGAGATCGAGCTCCCCGTGGAGATGCCCTCGAAGAGCTACCCCGGGGTCTTCGTGAAGGGCGGCTCGATCAAGCTCTCCGAGGTCGTCATCGAGGACGCCCTCTAGGCGCGCGAGCTGTGAGCGACTCCCTCGAGCGATACCTCCCCGGGCGCGCCTTCCCCCCCTATGCCTTCCTCCCTGGCCGAGACCCACACCCCACCAGGGATCCGCGCGGACACTCTTACACCGAGGGGGAGGAGCCCGAAGCCCACCACCTCCCGGCGAGCGAGTGGCGTGAGAACCAGGAGTACCTCTTCGGCTGCGACCTCTACAACTCAGGCTACCTCTGGGAGGCCCACGAGGCTTGGGAGAGCATCTGGCACCCCTCCAAGCACGACGAGGTCCAGGCCGACTTCCTCCAAGGCCTGATCCAATGCTCCGCGGCGAGCTTGAAGATCCCCATGGGTCAACCTGAGGGCCTCATCAAGCTCTCAGAGCAAGGCACGCGGAGGCTCGAGGGCGTCATCAAGAGCATGGGCTCGAGCTACATGGGACTAGACGTCGCGAGCTTCGTCGCAGAGTTCCGAGCCTTCGTGAGCTCAGCGCCCGCCTCTGAGGATGAGCGCCCGCGCATCGAGCTCGAGCCCTGAAGAGCTAGCGGCCACAAACGAGCGCGGGGCGAGCATCGCTGCCCGCCCCGCGCGTGTCTCAATCAAAGAGGAGGTCTCAACCCTTGGTCGTGGGCCCCTCATCTCCTTTGCGCTTGATCTTCAGGTCTCCGAGCAGGGGGTGCTCGTACTCAAGGGTGACTGCGGGGTCGGCCTTGTCGTCTACACTCACGGTGTAGTCATCCCAGCGACCGCCTCAGCACAACTTGAAGCGACCTGAGGCGATCTGCTTCTTCGAGCGCATGTCCGTGACGAGGATCTTGGGACCGACGTCCGAGGGCGAGAAGCCCTTGTACTCCTCGCCGGCCTTGCCGAGGAAGCGCAGCTGGTTCGGAGAGACGGTGAGCGTTCCCTCGTTCAGCTTCCAGTCGTAGACCGCCGTGACGGGTCCGCCCCACTCGAGGGCATAGGCGCCAGCAGACGGGACCTCGAAGGGCTTCATGTCGCCCTTCTGAATCTGGGCTGAGAGGCTGCGCTTCTTGATGGCGGCGCTCTTCAGCACATAGGAGCCGGCGGGGACCTTGAGGCCCTTCTTGCGCTCGGCGAGGTTGAACTGGAAGCGGCCGTCCGTGCTCTCGACGAGAGCGGAGGTCAGCTTGCCGTTGCCCTCATACTCCTTGGTCATGTCAAGGCTGCCTGTTTCCCCTTCGAAGGCAGACCAGCTGGCGGTCTGTCCGTCGCTCTCGAGCTTGATCGAGTAGAGCTCTCCGCCGAGGCTGAGAGCGTCGGAGATGGGCGTCGCGGCGTCGCCTTTGCCATCCACGTAGCAGTCGACCGAGTAGTCATTCCAGCGACCGTTGCAGTTGGCATCGATCAGGGAGACCGTGTTGCCGTTGACCTTGCCCTTCATGACGCCGCCAGTGGCGTAGAACCACTTCTCGCCAGAGTGGCGGAGACGGACAGCGTAGGTGAAGGACTCGCCGTTCTCGCCCTTGCCCTTGAGCTTGGCGGTGCCCTTCAGGCCCTTACAGGTCAGGTCGAGGCGCCCGTCACCGTTGGTGTCGATGTCCAGCTTCTCTGCGCCCTTGGGCCCATAGACCTTGGCGATGAATCCTCCCTGATCCCCATGAGGGATTGAGATCTCATCCGTGATCTCGACCCAAGACTCTCCAGGGACGAGATACTCCCAATTGCTGACGGGCTTGTAGTCGAAAGACGCACTGTTCTCCTCTGAGCCTGCCGCGGTCGCCGAGCCAACGGCGCCCAAGCACATCAGGCTGAGAGAGGTGAGGCTTCTAGCAATGGTCATGTGATATTTGGTTTGGGCCAGGAGGGGACGGCAGAGGGTGCCATCGGCCAGCCAAGCCGGTTTCTTCACTGCAGCGTACGCTTAGCGCCCAGATTCAGCCACTTCGACATCTCCCTCATTTGTAACGAAGAGGAAAATGCGGTCCTAGAGCCCCCTGAGGGCGTCTCCTGAAGAAGAGGTCAACTCCGGAGTTGATCTCAGAAGAGCTCTTCGTACGCCTCCGGATGGAAGCCGATCATCCAGGTCTTCCCTTTGCGGATCGCCGGCGCGCGGAGGTTCCCGCTCGGCCCCAAGCAAGCCTTGACGAGGTCAGCGTGCTTGGGCGGGTCGTTCTTCAGATCGAACTCGACGATCTTCTTCCCCTTGGCCACGACCACGCGGGTCGCGTCCCCCAAGACCTCCTTCAAGTCACGGTCTCCGAAGCGCTCTTTGGCTGCGTTCACGGTCTCACGGACCGTCACATCCCGCCCGGCGAGGAAGTCGTCGGCGCGGGTGCAGCTCGTTCAGCCCTTGCGGTGGTAATACCAATCGATTCGCTTCGCCATCAGAGGTCCTCCTTAGTTCAGTCGTCGCGTCGCCCGCGTAGACACTCGCGGACCACAGCAGCCTACAAAATTCAGCTGGGGTCGACCTCAGCGCATCCATAGCGGAGCGCCGGAACGACCTGCCCCAAGAAGGAGCGGACGACCTCGACCTGCTCGTCTAGGGGCACCACGTCTAGCGGTGGGAGGTGCAGAAAGAGACCGCGTGAGTCCCTCCTGAGGGCCTCTGAGAGGATCGCGTGGTAGGCACACTCGCAGACGAAGCCGCCAGCGTCGTCAGAGCGCTCGACATCGGTGCGCGCGACCCCGCTGAGGAGCTCGACCGCGAGGTCCATGTCGACTCGGGTCGCCCGGTCGCCGGCAGAGAGCGGAGAGACCTGGCTCGCGATGACGCCGTCGTTGTCTGCCTTCTCTGAGTTGAGCGTCGCGCCTGCGCGGGACTCCAGCCGAAAGCTGCTCCCAGGGTGCACGCCCATCCCCAAGATCAGCTCAGGAGTCCGCTCCTCACGGTCCAAGAGCTCTCGGAGCTTCGGCGCGACCCCCTGGAAGGTGACAGGCAAGACCGCCCCCCTCACCTCGAGGCCAGGGGGAGAGTCCTCCCCTACCGCCAGCGCGACGAGGCCGCTGGGGTTCTCTGTGACGCCTTGGAAGGGCCCAAAGCCAGTGAGGAGTGCGAGGGGTCTGCTCATATTCGAGACTGGTTCGATACAGGGTATCCCCGTTCGTGGATTTGGTGGCGTAACCTTGGGGAATGATCGCAGCTACTTTCACGGCCATCCTCTGCCTAACTCCAACTCAGGACAGCCTGGAACCTGAACAGGTGAGCGCGATCGAAAAGGTCTTTCAGCGCTGGGACCGCATCACCAGCCCCGGCTGCGCCGTAGCCGTCTACCAGCGCGGCGAGCTGGTCTACGGCGAAGGGTTTGGCTCGGCCAACCTCGAGCACAAGGTGCCGATCCAGACAGACACGGTCTTCAGAGTCGCCTCCACCTCGAAGCAGTTCACCGCCGCCTGCGTCCTCCTCCTTGAGATGGACGGAGAGCTCTCCATGACCGACGACGTCCGCGAGTGGATCCCAGAGCTCCCGGAGTACGAGGAGCCGATCTACGTCGAAGACCTGATCCACCACACGAGCGGGCTCAGGGACTACCTGCAGCTGCTCATGTGGGCCGGCTACTCCGACGAGGCCGCCATCGACGAGGGGCTCGTGCTGGACCTCGTCACTCGTCAGCGTGGCCTGAACCACCTCCCAGGCGAGGCCTACTCTTATACGAACACCGGCTACTTCCTCCTGTCCGTGCTCGTCGAGCGCGTGAGCGGAGATTCGCTGCGTAAGTTCGCGCAGCGCAGACTCTTCGAACCCCTGGGGATGCAGCACACCTTCTTCAATGACGACGCAGACGAGGTCATCCCCGGGCGCGCGACCGGCTACGAGCGCGGCTGGCTCAACGGCGCCTTCCGGATCTCCGAGACGAGGCTCGAGCTCGTCGGAGACGGCGGCGTCTTCACGAGCGCCGAGGACCTCCTCCGCTGGGACCGCAACTTCTACGAGCCGAAGCTCGGCGGCCAGACCTTCATCGATCGCATGATCGCGCCGGCGGTCTTGAGGAACGGAGAGGTCCTCGACTATGCGAGCGGGCTCGTGGTCGACACCTGGCGCGGGCAACAGGTCATCTCCCACGGCGGCGCCTACGTGGGCTTCCGGGCTGAGATGATGCGCTTCCCGGAGAAGCGGACCACGATCGTGTGCCTCTCCAACCGGGCTGACTTCGAGCCGAACGCGCGCTGCTATGAGGTCGCTGAGGCCCTCTTCCTCGACCTAGAGCGGGAGGAGGAGCCCGGACTGAAGCCCGGACGCATCGACCCCGGAGTCGATGACTCCCTCCCCGCCCGTGAGCCAGAGGCCTGCGCTGGCCGCTACACGAGCGAGGAGCTAGGCGTCACCTGGAGCTTCCGCGTCGCTGGAGAGCACCTCTACCTCGAGGGGCTCTGGGAGAAGCCGCAGCGCATAAGGATCAACAAGCGCGGCACCTGGGCCGGAGCAGGGGGTGAGTTCCGCTTCTTTGTGGACAGCGAGGGCAGGGTCGATCGCTTCATCCTGAGCGGTGGGCGAGCCCGCGGCATCGAGTTCGAACGAGCGCGCGATTGACCCGCGGCTCAGGCGGTTAGACTGCGCGGGCAAAGCGGGAGCCCTTATGTCAGAGAACAAGACAGTCCGGATCGCGAACGGCCAAGGCTTCTGGGGAGACTCCATCCTCGGACCCATCCGCCTCGTCGAGGAAGGCCCCCTCGACTACCTGACCCTCGACTACCTCGCCGAGGTGACGATGAGCATCATGCAGAAGCTCAAGGGTCGGGACCCCAAGAAGGGCTACGCGACCGACTTCGTGAGCCTCTTGGACCGCATCCTGCCGACCCTCGTCGAGAAGGACATCAAGGTCGTCGCCAACGCCGGCGGCGTGAACCCCAGCGCCTGCATGGAGGCTGTCCTCGAGGTCATGCGCTCCCACGGCCTCGAAGGTGAGAAGGTCGCGATCGTCGAGGGAGATGACATCCTCGATGGCCTCGACGACCTGATGTCTAACGGCGAAGAGTTCCTCAACATGGACACGGGTCAGCCGCTCTCCACGGTGCGCGAACGCGTCACCAGCGCGAACGTCTACCTCGGCGCGTTCCCGATCGCCGAGGCCCTCGCCGCTGGCGCACGGATCGTCATCACCGGCCGCGGGACCGACCCGGGCCTCGTACTCGGCCCCATGATCCATGAGTTCGGCTGGAAGCCCGGCGACGACGACCTCTTGGCTGCTGGCACCGTCGCAGGCCACATCGTCGAGTGTGGTGCCCAGTGCACGGGCGGTAACTACACCGACTGGCGCAGTGTCCCTGACCTCGCGAAGGTCGGATACCCGATCATCGAAGCGGAGGCAGACGGCTCCTTCGTCATCACGAAGCACGAGGGCACAGGCGGGGCGGTGAACATCGACACCGTCAGCCATCAGCTCGCCTATGAGATGGGCGACCCCGCCGCCTACCTGACCCCAGACGTGATCGCTGACTTCACGAGCTTCAAGATTGAGCAGGACGGGCCAGATCGCGTCCGAGTCAGCGGCGTGAAGGGCGCCCCAGCTACGAGCCTGTACAAGGTCTCCATGAGCTACTCCGACGGCTGGAAGTCCGTCGGCGAGCTGACAGTCTCAGGACCTGACGCCCTCGAGAAGGCCCAGCTCTGCGCCGAGATCGTCTGGGAGCGGCTGGCGATGGACGGCTGTGAGTACGCCGAAGAGGAGCGTCTAGAGGAGTACGTCGGCGCCGGCGTCTGTCACCGTGGGATCCCCGAGGCCGAGACCGACACGCCGCCTGAGGTCGTCCTGCGCATGGGCGTCAAAGGCCCTGACAAGGCCAAGGTCAGCCGCTTCGGCCCAGAGCTCGTCCCGCTCGTCACGAGCGGTCCTCCAGGAGTCACTGGCTTCGCTGGTGGTCGCCCCAAGGCGGCGGAGATCATCGGCTTCTGGCCCAGCCTGGTCACGAAAGACAAGATCCAAACAACGGTCAGCGTCCTCACCGCCTGAGCCGAAGGAGATTCAAGGTGCCCCTCGTCCCCCTCTCAGAGATCGCAGCCGCCCGCTCCGGTGACAAGGGCGAGGGGTCAAACGTCGGCGTCCTCGCGAAGACCGACGCCGCCTACGCCTTCTTGAAGGAGGCCCTCACCACCGATGCGGTCGCCCGTCACATGTCCGGGATCAACCGAGGAGCGGTGCGACGCTTCGAGGCCGACAACCTGCGGCTCCTCAACTTCCTCTTGGACGACAGCCTCGGCGGAGGCGGCTCAGCCTCGCTCTTGACCGACGCACAAGGTAAGACGCATGGGCTCGCGCTCCTGCGCATGGAGCTAGACGTCCCGGAGGAGGTCTTGAGAGAGCTCGAGGCCTGAGCACAACACGATGAACATCGCCGAAGAGATCCGAGCGAGAGCCCGCAGAGCCAACCGGCGCGTCGTCTTCCCGGAGGGGAGCGACCCGCGGATCCGACAGGCGGCGGCGGACCTCGCCGCTGAGGGCCTCGCGCGCCCCGTCCTCATCGACCCCGGCGGGGTCGGGGCTCCCCCCACAGGCGTCGACGTTGTGCGCCCCTCGAGCGACCCAAGGCTCCAAGCCTTCGCGGGGGCGTACTACGCGCGCCGCATGGCGACGGGCATGAGCGAACACGCGGCGGCGGCGCGCGCCGCAGACCCCTTGGTCTGCGGCGCCTTCCTGGGCCGCGCGGGCGACTGCGACGCCGGCGTCGCAGGCGCGGCGTCTACAACGGCTGACGTCCTACGCGCGGGGATCCAAGTCCTCGGGACCGCGCAAGGGATCCGGACGGTCTCCTCGTCCTTCCTGATGATCACCGATGACGGCCCCCTGACCTACGCGGACTGCGGCGTCGTCCCTGACCCCGACGCAGAACAGCTCGTCGACATCGCCCTCGCCTCTGCCGAGAGCCATCGCAAGCTGACCGGGCTCGCTCCCAAGGTCGCGATGCTCTCCTTCTCCACCAAGGGCTCAGCCGAGCACCCGCGCGTCGAGAAGGTCCGCACCGCGGCCGCGCTCCTCGCCGAGCGGGCCCCCACCCTCTGCGTCGACGGCGAGCTCCAAGTGGACGCCGCCATCGTGCCCGAGGTCGCAGCCCAGAAGGCGCCGCGCTCCCCCCTCTCTGGCCGCGCGAACGTGCTCGTCTTCCCAGACCTCGACAGCGGGAACATCGCCTACAAGATCACCCAGCGCATCGCCGGCGCCGCCGCCCTCGGGCCGCTGGTACAGGGCCTCGCTCGCCCCTACATGGACCTCTCCCGCGGCTGTACGGCGGAGGACGCGGCCATGGTCGGCTGCATCTCCGCAGTTCTAGCGGAGTGAGCTCATGAGCGACTCGCTGAAGCCCGAGGCGACGATCGAGGACTTCAAGCGCCTCGACCTGCGGGTCGGCAAAGTGATCGCTGTAGAGGACTTCCCTGAGGCCAAGAAGCCAGCATGGCTGCTCTCCATTGACCTCGGTCCTCTAGGCGTCAAGCGCTCCAGCGCACAGGTGAAGTGCTACGAGCGCGAGGAGCTCGAGGGGCGGCTTGTCGTCTGCCTCTGCAACCTGCCGCCGCGACAAGTCGGCCCACACATCTCCGAGGTCCTCGTCCTCGGCGGCGTCGAGGGGGAAGGCGCGGTCCGCCTCTTGCGACCTGCCCCAGACTGCCCTCCTGGCACACAGATAGCCTGAAGCGGGAGCGCGCTCTTAAGATGAGAGCCATGAACCGAGCCCTCATCAGCCTCACGCTCGCCGCGAGCCTCTCCGCTGGCTGCCAATCACCTGGAGACACGCACGAGGAGCTCCGCTTCGATCGCGAGAGCTCCGCCGAGCAGCTCGTCCGCTTCATGGCGATGGAGGGCAATTGGCGCATCGTCGGAGGGGATGAATCCCAAGGCGCGAGCCACAACTACAAGACCATCGCCAACGGCACGGTGGTCGTAGAGACGGCCTTCCCCGGCCAGCCCCATGAGATGATCACGGTCTTCCACCTCGACGGCCCCAAGCTCGTGATGACCCACTATTGCGCCGCAGGGAACCAGCCCTACATGGTCGCCGAGCACCCGAGCGGAGACAGAGTCCACTTCCGCTTCGAGCGGGCGAGCGACATGGTTCACCCTGACGCTCCACACATGCGTGACGCGAGCTATCACTTCATCGACCGTGACCGCGTCAACACGACCTGGCAGTACTGGGAGGACGGAGCGAAGGTGAGCGAGATGAACATCGAGCTCGAGCGCGTCCCTGAGTGACCCTCGCCCCTCGGGGCTCTGCTGCCAAAAAAAGAACCGGCCGGTCGCACCGCATGGCGCGACCGGCCGGCCTTGTCTTCTGGGGTCGGAGGCTCAGCCTTCGACTTTCGCGCCGGTGACGGGGCAGACCTGGGCTTCGGAGCACTCGCTCTTGGCCTCGGCGCACTCCGCCTTCTGGGCGTCGCTGCAGACGGTCGCGCACTCGGTGGCGCAGTCAGCGCCGGGGGCGCTGGCGTCCGCGGCGTCGGTGACGGCGGCGTTGGTGGCGTTGCAGGCGACGGCCGCGGTGGCGACCAGGATGCTGAGGAAGAGGTTTTTCATCTTGTTGTCCTGTTGGGGCCGCCGGATGGTCGGCCGATGGATTGGAGCTCCTACTGCCCCTGATCAGTGCGTACGGGGGTAGGAGTACTTCAAGGTACGTGGCAGAGCGCATGCTTGGGGGAAATTCGTGTAGAAAAGAGCTGAGATGACTGCCAAGAGGGACAACGGGAGAGGGAATTTGCCCCCAAAGGACCTGCACGGGATGTCGCCGACCCGCGCTAAAGCTGAGGTAGAGCGCTTCTTACTGATGGCGCGCGGGCACTCTCAGGTGAAGCTCATAACTGGCAGAGGGCACGGGAACCGAGCCATGGAGCCGGTCCTTGGGAAGCACATCCACAAGTGGCTTCGGGCCAACAAAGAGCGCCTCGGAGTGCAGCAGGTAGAGTTCGATAAGTCGAGCAAGAGCGGCGCGCTGCTCGTCTACCTCCGCAAGCGCTCCTAAGGATTAGCGCTGACAAGATATCTCCCCTTGACCGGAGGTTTTTCTACGCGCTCTGTGGCTTCGGCGGCTCTGCAAGGAACAATATCGCTATCGCAACTCCATGAGCGCGACCGAAAAGACCCTCCACGCACTCCTCCAAGAGCGCATCCTCGTGCTCGACGGGGCGATGGGGACGATGATCCAAGCCGAGGAGCTCTCCGAGGAGGACTTCCGCGGAGACCGGCTCAAGGACCACGAGAAGGACGTCAAGGGCAACAACGAGCTCATCAACCTCTCGCGCCCAGAGATCCTGCGCAAGATCCACGACGCCTTCCTTGAGGCCGGCGCGGACATCATCGAGACCAACACCTTCAGCGCCACCCAGGTCGCGCAGTCGGAGTACGGCCTCGAGCACCTCGCGCGCGAGTTGAACCTTGAGGGCGCCCGGATCGCCCGCGAAGCAGCGGACGCCCAGACCGCCAAGACACCGGACAAGCCCCGCTTCGTCGCCGGCGCGATCGGCCCCACGAGCCGCACGCTCTCGATGTCCCCGGACGTCGAGAACCCAGCCTTCCGCACGATCGACTTCGACCCCCTGAAGGACGCCTACGTTGAGCAGGTTACGGCGCTCATTGAAGGCGACTGTGACATGCTCCTCATCGAGACTGTCTTCGACACGCTGAACGCCAAGGCCGCGATCGTCGCGTGTGAAGAGGCCTTCGATGCCTGTGGGACCCGGCTCCCGATCCTCATCTCTGTAGCCATAACGGACGCCTCCGGTCGCACACTCTCTGGCCAGACCCTCGACGCGTTCTTGCACACGGTCCTCCACGCAGAGCCGGTCGCGGTCGGGGTGAACTGCTCCCTCGGGGCGACAGACATGCGACCCTACATTGAGGAGGTCTCGCGACTCTCCCCCACGCACACGATCTGCTTCCCGAACGCAGGGCTGCCGAACGCTTTTGGTGAATACGACGAGGGCCCCTCCGTCACCGGAAGCCTCCTCGACGAGTTCGCGGAGAGTCAGCTCATCAACATCGTCGGCGGCTGCTGCGGCACGACCCCCGCTCACGTCCGTCGCATCTCTGACGCCGTCGCGAAACATCAGCCCCGTAAGCCCAGCCCCAAGGCGCCGGTCACTCGCTTCACAGGCATGGAGCTGCTGACCATCACGCAAGAGTCCAACTTCATCATGGTGGGCGAGCGCACGAACGTGACCGGCTCCGCGCGCTTCCGACGCCTCATCAAGGAGGAGGACTTCGAGACCGCCATCGAGGTCGCCCTCGAGCAGGTCCGCGGCGGCGCGAACATCCTCGACGTGAACATGGACGAGGGCATGCTCGACTCCGAGCAGTGCATGACGACCTTCCTACGCTTGCTCTCTGGTGAGCCAGAGATCGCGCGCATTCCGGTCATGATCGACAGCTCCAAGTGGAGCGTCCTCGAGGCGGGGCTGCGGGCCACGCAGGGCAAGTGCGTCGTGAACTCGATCTCCTTGAAGGAGGGCGAGGAGGACTTCCTCGAGAAGGCGCGCACGATCCGACGCTTTGGAGCCGGCTGTGTGGTCATGGCCTTCGATGAGACCGGCCAAGCGGACACCACTGAGCGCAAGGTCGAGATCTGCGAGCGCGCCTACAAGATCCTCACCGAGCAGGCTGACTTCCCCGCTGAGGACATCATCTTCGACCCGAACATCCTCGCCGTCGCCACGGGGATCGAGGAGCACGACCGCTACGCCCTCAACTTCATCGAGGCCGCAGCCCTCATCAAGGAGCGCTGCCCCGGCGTCCACATCTCTGGTGGCGTCTCGAACCTCTCCTTCTCTTTCCGTGGGAACAACCGCGTCCGAGAGGCCATGCACTCGGCCTTCCTCTACCACGCGACCAAGGCCGGGATGGACATGGGGATCGTCAACGCTGGCCAGCTGGAGGTCTACGAGGACATCCCGCCCGACCTCCTCGAGCACGTCGAGGACGTCCTGCTCTGCCGCCGCTCGGACGCCACCGAGCGCCTGGTCACCTTCGCAGAGACCGTGAGCGGCGGAGGCAAGGAGCGCGTCGAGGACCTCTCCTGGCGCGAAGGCAGCGTCGCGGAGCGTCTCTCGCACGCCCTCGTCCACGGCATCACGGACTACATCGAGGAGGACACGGAGGAGGCCCGCCTCGCCATGGGCAAGCCCCTCTCCGTGATCGAGGGGCCCTTGATGGACGGCATGCGCGTCGTCGGCGACCTCTTCGGCGCAGGCAAGATGTTCCTGCCCCAGGTCGTCAAGAGCGCGCGCGCCATGAAGAAGTCGGTCGGTTACCTAGAGCCCTTCATGGAGGATGACTCTGAGGGCGGGAACGCCCAAGGGACGGTCGTGATGGCGACCGTGAAGGGCGACGTCCACGACATCGGGAAGAACATCGTCGGCGTGGTCTTAGGCTGCAACAACTACGAGGTGGTGGACCTCGGGGTGATGGTCCCGGGCAACGTGATCCTCGACACGGCGGAGGAGCGCGGCGCCGACCTCGTCGGCCTCTCCGGTCTCATCACGCCCTCCCTCGACGAGATGGTCACCGTCGCGAAGGAGATGGAGCGCCGCGGGATGAAGCAACCGCTCCTCATCGGCGGCGCGACGACGAGCCGTCCGCACACAGCGGTAAAGATCGCCCCCACCTTCAACCAGCCTGTCGTCCATGTGAAGGACGCCTCCCTCGCGGTCAACGTGGTCTCGGACCTGCTCGACTCCGAACGCAAGGTGTCCTTCGACGCTGAGAACAGGGCGGCCCAGGCAGAGCTTCGAGAGAAGCACGCCAGCCGCGGAAACAAGAAGCTCCGTAACCTCGCCAACGCGCGCGAGGCCGCTTTCGTTTGTGAGTGGGGTGACCACGCGTTACCCACGCCAGGCTTCACAGGCGCGCAAGTCCTCGAGGATCTCAACCTTGCTGAGCTTGGCCGCTACATCGACTGGACCTTCTTCTTCACGGCCTGGGAGTTGAAGGGGAAGTTCCCAGCGATCCTTGAGGACGAGAAGTACGGAGAGGCTGCGCGCGAGCTCTACGACAACGCCCAAGAGCTCCTGCGCCGCATCGTGGAGGAGCGCCTCCTCTGCGCGCGCGCTGTGATCGGGTTCTGGCCCGCAGCCAGCGAGGGGGACGACCTCGTCCTCTTCACCGGCGAAGACCGCGGCGAGGAGCTCGCGCGTTTCCCCATGCTGCGCCAGCAGAAAGAGATCCAGGGCGACCCCAGCCGCTCCCTCGCGGACTTCGTCGCCTCGCGAGACTCTGAGCGCCAGGACTACATCGGCGGCTTCGCCGTGACCGCTGGCCTCGGCGCGGGAGAGCTCTCCAAGCAGTTCGAGGCGGAGAACGATGACTACTCAGCGATCATGGTGAAGGCCCTCGCTGACCGCCTAGCAGAGGCCGCCGCCGAGGCCATCCACGAACGCGCCCGGCACATCTGGGGCTATGGCGAGAGCGAAGAGCTCGGCA
>JAKVCE010000270.1 GCA_022447405.1 Planctomycetota bacterium
GAGGCAGAAGACATCGCGAGCTATCTCCTCAGCGACGGGGCTAGCGATGACGGCAAGCTCGTCGAGCGGGAACCGGCGCTCGTCGAGCGCGGCGGAGAGCTCTTCCAGGAGCTCGGCTGCGTCTCCTGTCATGCGCTCGAAGGGGTGAGCCCGCCTGGAGCCGTGACGAGCGGGAGGAGGCTACATCTGACCCGCGGCTGCCTCTCGAAGGACTCCAAGAGGAGCCCCAGGTTTCAGCTCGGCGAAGAGCAGCGCGCTGCGATTCGGGCCGCGCTCAGCCGCCCTCGGGAGGAGCTCACAGACCTCGCTCGGATCGACGAGACCCTCACCGCCTTCAACTGCATCGCCTGTCACTCGCGAGGCGAGCATGGGGGCGTCTCGCCCGAGCTGGACGCTTACTTCACGACGAGCGAGCCGGAGCTCGGGAACGAGGCCAGGATCCCGCCCGAGCTCACCCTCGCGGGCGCGAAGCTGAACTTGGAGTGGACCCAGCGCGTGCTCTTTGACGCTGAGAAGGTCAGGCCCTACATGCACACGCGCATGCCGCAGTTTGGGGAGGAGAACCTCGCGCACTTGCCTGCGCTCCTGGAAGAGGTCGACCACATGGAGCCCGTCGTGCCGCACGTCCCTGAGGGGAAGGAGCGCGAGGTTGCTCGTGACGCGGGGCGCGAGCTGCTCGGGAACCAAGGCCTCAGCTGCGTCTCCTGTCACAACTTCAACGGCAAGGAGACCCAGGGCTTCAAAGGCGTCGACCTCATCACCTCTCACGAGCGCCTGAAGTTCGGCTGGTTCAAGCGCTTTGTCATCGCGCCGCAGTCCCTGCGCCCCGGCATCGTCATGCCCGAGGGCTGGTCTGGTGGCGTCGCCTCGCACACTGGGATCTTGGAGGGGGACACGGACAAGCAGCTCGACGCGATCTGGTACTTCCTCTCCCTCGGTCGCTCCGCGCCGGACCCGCGCGGGCTGACCTCGGTGAGCTCCAAGCTCCTCGTGGGAGACACGACGCGCACCTACCGCGGGCGCAGCAACATCGCCGGCTACCGTGGGGTCGCTGTCGGATTCCCAGGTGGCTTGAACTATGCCTTCGACGCGAACAACGGGGCGCTCTCAGGCCTCTGGCGGGGAGACTTCGTCTCGGCGCGCTGGGATGGTCAGGGGGCTGGAGGTTTCAATCCATCGGCGCGACCTGTGCGTCTCGCGCAGGACCTCTCCATCTACACGCTCGGTGACCATAAGAAGCCATGGCCGCTCAAGCCGTTCATGGACGATGAGAACCCGGTCAACCCGGACCCGCAGTATCCCAGGAACCTCGGCTACCGCTTCCGCGGCTACTACTTTGACGAGGAGAAGGTGCCGACCTTCATGTACTCGATGCATGAGATCGACATCGAGGACAGGAGCGTCGCGGTCTTCGATGGTGAGCGGCCCGTCCTCAAGCGGACCCTCACGTTCACGATCCCCAAGAGGAGCCACCCGAGCTCACGCACGGTCTATCTCCGCGCCCTCACGGGTGAGATCGAGGTCGTCTCGGCGGACCAGGCCAAGCTGCTCGTCTTCAAGACAGAGGAGGTTCAAGTGAGCGCGACGGATCACTTCGCGAGCGTGATGCGCACATTCGGTGAGGAGGAGCCTCAAGAGGAGGTGCTCCTGATCCTCGAGCTCCCAGGCGGCACATCTACATTTGAGGTGGACTATGAGCTCCTACGCTGAGAGCTGGCGCGGCATCCTCGCGCTCGGCCTGCTGGCGGCGCCGCTCGCTGCGGAAGACCTCGGCGAGACCTGGGGCACCGCCAAGCGTGAGCGCGAGTACTACCGGGTCGTGCAGCTGCCGATCCCGGAGGGGCTGGTCGTCGAGGCCGGCGCCTTCCACGTCCTGCCTGATGACCGGGTAGCCATCGGCACGCGGCGCGGTGACATCTTCATCGTGGACGGAGTAGACGCGGAGAAGCCTGAGCCCTCCTTCCACCTCTTCGCGACGGGCTTAGATGAGATCTTCGGACTCGAGTACAAGGACGGCGCCTTCTACGTCACCCAGAGCTGCGAGCTCACGCGCATCACGGACACCGACGGGGACGGCGAGGCGGACCGCTTCGAGGCGCTCTCCGCCGAGTGGGGTTATGAGAACTACCACGAGTACGCCTTCGGCTCGAAGTTTGATGAAGAGGGCAACATCCACGTCGCCCTCGGCCTCTCGCAGTCCTACAACTCGCGCGCCCTCTTCCGGGGCTGGGCGATGACGGTGACGCCAGACGGTCGGACGATCCCCATCGCTAGTGGTCTGCGCAGCCCCGGCGGGATCGGCCCGAACGAGCACGGCCAGCTCTTCTACATGGAGAGTCAGGGCCCGTGGAACTCCTCGTGCAGCCTGAAGGCGCTGACGCCCGGGAGCTTCCAGGGGCACCCCGTCAGCTTCAACTGGTACGAGTTCGCGCCCGAGCTGGGGCCCGCGCCGAACCAACCCAAGTCGGGCTCGCGGATCTTGATCGAGCGGGAGAGCACCCCGGAGCTCGTGCCTTACGCGGTGATCTTCCCCTACATCCGTATGGGGCGCTCGCTCTCTGGCTTCACCGTGGATCGCACGGCTGGTCGCTTCGGTCCCTTCGAGGACCAGATGTTTATTGGGGACTTCAGCCTCTCTGTCGTCTTGCGCGCGACCACCGAGGAGGTGAACGGGGTCTGGCAGGGCGCCTGCTATCCCTTCCGCGAGGGTCTCTCGACGGGGATCCTCAACATCCAGTTCACGCCTGAGGGCAAGCTCTTGACGGGCGGCACGAACCGCGGCTGGCCTGTCAGAGGGATCAAGCCCTTCGCACTCGAGCGCCTCGACTGGACAGGGAAGGTCCCCTTCGAGATCGAGCGGCTCTCGATCACCCCGACGGGCTTCCACGTGGACTTCACGAAGCCCGTCGATGAGGCGACCGCGAGCGACCCAGCGAGCTACAAGCTCGGCACCTTCACGCACATCTACCACGGGGGGTACGGCGGCCCGGAGGTCGACAAGACCACGCCCACCGTGGAGTCCGTCACGCTCTCCGAGGACGGGCTGCGGGCGACGATCGCGCTCGACAAGCTCACCCTCGGCCACGTCCACGAGTTCGACCTCGGCGCGGTCCGCTCCCGCGAGGGCGGCCCGCTCCTGCACCGACACGCCTACTACACCGTCAACGCGATCCCCGAAGCACGCTAAGTCACCATGCTCCGAGCCCATCACCTCAGCGCCGCGCTCCTCCTCTCCTTGGCCACCTCCTGCAGCTCGCCCGGCGGGCCGCCGCATCCCGTGCCAGAGGATGACCGCTGGCTGACCTACGAGGGCGGCGCGGGGCCCGGCGCGGGCAAGCACATCGTCCTCATCGCCGCGGACCAGGAGTACCGCAGCGAGCAGTCCCTGCCGATGCTCGCCCGCACCCTCTCTGCGCACCACGGCTTCCACTGCACCGTGCTCTTCAGCGTGAACGACGAGGGGCTCGTCGACCCGACGAAGAAGATCCGCTGGGAGGACAAGGAGATCATTCACGACATCCCGGGGATCGAGCACCTGGAGACTGCGGACCTGATGATCCTCTTCAGCCGCTTGATCACGCTCCCTGAAGATCAGTTCTCGCACATCTACAACTACCTCGACTCCGGTAAGCCGGTCATCGGGCTGCGCACCGCGAACCACGGCTTCATCGG
>JAKVCE010000271.1 GCA_022447405.1 Planctomycetota bacterium
CCGCGAGGAGACTCAGGCCTCCGAGCTGAGAGCGTTTGAGCACCGCTCGTCCCACTCCTCCTCCGCGAAGCATGCCATGCGCTCGTCGTACCACTCCCCCTTCGTGACGCCCTCGGGGACACCCTCGATGCTCGCGGACTCGTAGAGCTCGAAGAGCTCCGCAGCGCGCTCATGCGGTCGCACGACCCGCGCGCTCCAGACCTCCTGCTCTAGCCTCGCGAGCTCCGAGGGGGAGCGGTAGAGCTCATCGAGCGCGGCCGCGAGCGACTCCACGTCCTGAGCCTTGTACAGCTTGCAGCCGCCCTCCGTGGCCCGCTCCACGAACGCGCCGGCAGCGGGCAGGACGGCGGGCATGCCCAGCACCCGCGCCTCGTCCAGGACCAAGCCATGGCTCTCCTCAGCGCGGGTGGCAGAGACCATGAGATGTGCCCCGCTGACAGGGTGGTCCTGGAGCGCTTCGCGCTCGTATGCGCCGTGCCACATGAGCTCTACCTCGGGATGCCTGGAGAGCTGTGCGTCGAGCCAACCAGGCTCTTGCTCCCTGCCAGCGAGCTCCAGGCGTACGCGTCCGGGCGGGAGCTTCGCGGCCGCCTCGATGAGCAGGTCGACGCCCTTGAGCCCTGAGATCTGGCCCCAGGCAGCGACGACCAGCGGCGAGCCCTGCACCGGCGGCTGCGGCCGCGGCCGCTCCACCGGCTCGAGCTCACAGGCGGGGCGTGAGACGAGGAACTCCACGTCGAGCCCGTGCGGCGACCACGCGCGCGCCAAGGCCTCCCCGTGCGCCTGGCTCGGGACGAGGACCTTGTGCGCGAGCTCGAGCTCCCGCGCGAGGCCGCGCGTGCGCTCAGCCAAGATGAGGCGCGCCTCGCTCTCCTTGACCCAGGGCGTCTCGGGCGGCAGGTGCGCCGCGCAGCCCAAGCACGGGTCCGCCGCTAAGGGCACCTCGCAAGGGAGCGGGTTCGCCGGCGGCACCCTGAAGGTGACGAGGCAGGTCGTGAAGTGGTCGTGCAAGGTGACGATGGACGGCACGCGCCGGCGCGCGGCGGTGAGGACGAGGTCTCGGCTGAGGCGGGTCCAGTGGTGTACATGGACCACGTCCGGCCGCTCCTCTCGCAAGATCTCATCGAAGGCGGCAGAGACCCTCCCAGACTTCGACTTGTGCCAGTGGTCAAAGTGCAGGTCTGGCCGCGCGAGGGTGTGAACGCGCACGCCGTCCTCGCGGACCTCAAGGTCCGGCTCGACCAAGCCCTCGCCGCGGGCGAGCGTCCCTGTCACTACGACCACCTCGCAGCCAGCCCTCGCGAGGGCAGCCGCGTCCACAGCAGCGACGAGCTCCGTCCCGCCCTTCAGCTCGGGCGGGAACCCGTGGACCGCGAGAAGGACCTTCACGCCGTAGCCTCCCGGTCGCTCTGCACCTCTCGATAGACCTCGAGGAGCCGCTCAAAGTGGGCGTCCGCGCCAGGCGCGGGCGGGACCTCCATAGCCTCTAGCGCCGCCGGATCGAGCAGGAGCTCCTCAAGCTTCTCCGCCAAGGCGCCGGGGTCACCCGCTGGGAAGCGCCAGCCCCCGGCGTCCTCGCCGACCGCCTCAGAGAGCCCGCCCAGATCGCTCACGAGGAGCGGGACGCCCGCCGCGCGCGCCTCAAGGACCACGAGCGGCAGGTTCTCAAACCACAGGCTGGGGAGACACACGAGGTCGGTCTGAGCTAGCTCTCGCGGCACCTCGTCGCGGTCGAGCAGTCCGCCCCACCGTGCGCCTGCGTCTTGTACGGCGCGCTCCAGCGAGGCCGTGTAGGCGGCGTCATGCCCAGGCGGACCAAAGAGCACGAGCTCAGCGCGCGCGCGCAGCTCAGGGCTGAGCCGCGACCAAGCCTCGACGAGGACGTGCGCTCCCTTCGAGGGGATGAGCGAGCCCAGGAAGCGGACGCGGACCTTGTCGCCGCGCGGGACCCTCGCGGGCACCTCGCCCTCGGCGAGGCCAGTCCCTAGGTGCTCGACGCGCTCGGCCTCGAGGCCCCAGCGCACGAGCTCGTCCGCGACGAAGCGGCTGGGAGAGAGGAAGCGGTCGACGCCGCGTGAGCTCGCGCGGACCTCCTCATCGCGGGCGCGCACCTCCTCTGTGAGCGCGGCGCTCTGCTCCGGCGTCGAGGCCTCGGACTCATCTCGCTCTGCGAGGAGCCGCCGCGCGCGCCGCGCGGCCTCTGCGAGGTCGAGGCCCGTGCTCTCCTTCAGACGCACGAGCCAGCCGGAGATGCGCTCCTCCATGCTCGTCTGCGCGAACTTCGTGTGCGCCATGCACTCACCGCAGCGCGCGAGATCCACCTCCCGACAGAGGTCCCCGTCCCACCCGAGCCGCTGCCCCCAGCGCGGGCACGAGAGCCACAGGTCATGGAGCGTGTAGACGATCGCCGCGCCGCGGGACCGCGCCTCTTCAATGCAGCCCAGCGAGAGGTACATGAGGTGGTTGAAGTGGACGACCTCCGGCTGAAACTCGTCCAAGACCGTGCCGAAGGCGTGCTCCGCCTCGGGGAGCGCCCAGGTCTCCCGCAGGTCAGTGAGGTGCAGGTTGTTCACGAACTCGTGCACCCGCACGCCCTCGTGCTCGCGCACGCGCAGGCTGCGGTCCTTCTCGCCGACGTCCTTCTCCGCACAGAAGACCTCGACCTCCACCCCGGCCGCGACGAGGCGCGCCGCCACCGAGGCGGTGTAGACCTCCGTCCCCGCGGTGTTCGCGGGCGGATATCGGTGGCTCACGAGGAGGACGCGCACGGGTGGCATCCAACCAAAGCGAGGGGCTCGGTTCCACGGAGGAGCGCCCGCTCCCTTGGATTCAGGCTGCGAGTGAGCGCACCAGCCCCCACCACGCGCGGGTGATCCCAGAGAGCCCGGCGTAGAAGAGCCCCCTCACGCCGCGCACGGCGTCAGGCGTCGCCGTGAGCGGTCCGCCGACCAGGAGGTCCTTGTCTCGAAGGGTCCGACCTGCGACCCGCTGACTCCGGGCCTTGAGCGTCCGCCCGAGCCCCTTCAGGACCGCGAGCTCACCCTCGACCCAGGAGAGCGGGTGTCCAGAGGCGAGCGCCAGCGCCAGCCCCGCCAGCTCGTAGAGGAGGAGCGCGGGCGCCAGGAGGAGCAAGGTGCGCCAGCGCAGGTTCCGCAGGAGGAACATCCAGCGGTTGCGCGAGTGGAAGAAGAGCCGCTGGGCCGGATAGCTCGGGCCCTCTCGAAAGCTCACGCCCCGCGTCCCTGCCCGGTGCCTGACGCAGACGTCGGCGGCGAGGCGCAGGCGAGCTCCGCGAGCGCGCAGGCGCCAGGAGAGGTCGAGGTCTTCGAACAGGATGAAGTAGTCCTCATCAAAGCCGCCCGCGGCGCGCACCGCCTCCGCGTCGCAGAGCAGCGCGAGCGAGATGACGCAGTCCACGTCTCGAGCGCCCCCACCTCCTGCCTGCGACAAGGGCGCGTAGAAGTTGTCCAAGGTGATCAGGCCGAGGCAGTTCGGTGAGCCGCCGTCGTAGTGGACGACCTCGGGGTCGTCGTCGAGGACGCTACGCGGCTGCACGAGCGCGACTCCAGGGGTCGCCGCCTCCAAGAGCACCCTGAGGGTTTCAGGTGGGCAGACGACGTCATTGTCGAGGAGGAGCACCCAGCGGCTCTTAGCCGCGCTGAG
>JAKVCE010000272.1 GCA_022447405.1 Planctomycetota bacterium
CGCCGTCTTGGTCGCGGGGGTCCGCTGGGGCCGCGTCGCCGGGGTCGAGTATGACTCAGACGCAGACCTCGAACGCCGCATCACGGTCACCGCGACCTTGACCAACCCCGTAGAGTTCCGCGAGGGCGGCTCCTTCCAGATCAAAGACTCCACTCTCCTAGGCGGGCGCGTCCTCTCCATCGACCCAGGGCCTCCTGGCGCCACAGCGCTCCCCATGGACTACGCCTATCGTGGCGCCGTCGTCACGAGCCCACTCGACGCGATGGGAGAGCTCATCTCAGAGAACAGCGAGGCCTTCAGCACGACCTTGAACGGTTTGAGTGAGATCGTCGGTGACGCCAACGAGGGCCGCGGCGTCATCGGCTCTCTCCTGAAGGACGACGACCTCGCGACGAACCTCAAGGACACCGTCGACCACGTCGAGAACATCACGCGCACCATCCGCGAAGGCGAGGGGACGCTCGGCAGGCTGCTCGTGGCAGACGAGCTCTACCAGAGCATCTCGCGCTCGGCGACGGACCTAGAGGCGAGCCTCGCCAACGTGCGCAAGACGACGGACGGCATCGAGGCCGGCGAGGGGGCGATCGGCGCGCTCCTGAAGGACCAAGAGCTCGAGGCGGAGCTGCGCGCCATCGTCGCCTCCGTCAACAAGGTGACAGGAGAGCTTGAGGCTGGCGAGGGCACCCTCGGCAAGCTCCTCACGAACGAGGAGGTCTGGGACAACGTGAAGAAGATCTCCGAGGACCTCGCCGTCGTGACCGAGAAGGTCCGCTCTGGTGAAGGCACCCTCGGCAGGATCGTCATGAAAGAGGACCTCTTCGTGGAGGTGGAGCAGGCCATCGGCCTCATCACCCGCACCCTCGAGGAGTACCGCGAGGCCGCGCCCGTGACCACCATGACGAGCGTGCTCTTCAGCGCCTTCTGAGCGAAAAAACAGCTCGCGAGGCCCCGGTCCGCCAGAGCCCCGTTGTGTGTTCTGGCTAGATCACGCAACCTAGGCGCATGAACGCCCTCTTCATCCCGCTGCTCCTCACCCTCCCCCTCATCCAAGACGAGGGCGAGACCGCCTCGAAGGTCGAGGTCCCCTCCAACCTCAAGCCCACCTTGGAGCGCGCCGCAGAGCTCCTCGTCGGCATGCAGGAGGACTACTCCAAGGCCGACGACGACAAGACCTATCTCCCCCGCGCCAAGGGGCAGAAGGAGTGGCCTTATCAGGGCGTGTATCGCATCCGGAAGAAGGGCGAGATCGTGATCCCGATGGGCTACCGCATCGGCGGCACGTCGATCACAGCGACAGCGCTCCTCGACGCACCGGGAGGTGACGCTGAGCGCAAGAAGGCGATAGAGCGCGGCTTGGAGTTCGTCCTCAAGTCCCTCGATGACGAGGAGATGGAGGCGAGCGGCGACTACACCTACGACGTCCGGGGCTGGGGGCACACCTACGCGCTTGAGTTCATGCTCAGGATGCGCGCGCTCAAGAAGGTCCCCTCCAAGCAAAAGAAGAAGGTCGACAAGAAGATCACCTGGTTGGTCGAGACGCTGCAGGAGACCGAGATCGCTGGCACGGGCGGGTGGAACTACTCCCGCAGCGGGTCCTCCTCTCGCCGCGGTCGCAGGAACCGAGAGCCCAGGCCCTCCCCCGCCTCTCCCTTCATGACCGGCCCCACGCTCATGGCTCTCTACGAGGCCAAGGCTCAGGGAGAAGAGGTCGACCCCGCGGTGATCTCACGCGCCCTCGACGCCCTTGAGGGCTGCCGCACTGAGGAGAACGCCTATCCCTACACCACCGGCAGCCGCAACGACGAGATGCCAGGCTGCATCGCACGAACACCGGTCACGGAGGTCGCCTTGGCCCTCGCCGGGCGTGGTGATGTCGACCGGCTGCGCAACTCCGTCGAGAAGTTCCACGAGCACTGGGGCGAGCTCGAGGTGCGCCGCGCGAAGAAGGGCACGCACATCGGCGACTACGGGGTCGCGCCTTACTACGTGATGTTCGGGCACCGCTACGTCGCCATGGCGATCGAGCTGCTCCCGGAAGACGAGCGCGAGAAGCACCGCACGCTGGTCTACCAGCGCCTCTTCGAGATCAAGGGCGTGGAGAAGGGCGGCGACAACGAGCGCAACGCTGACACCTTCTACAACGAGCCAGACCCTGGCACGTGGAACGACCGCGTCTTCCCGCGCAGCCGCAGCTACGGCACGGCCTGCGCGATGATGACCCTCATGCAGCCGAGCCTCCCGCTGCCTGCAGAGTGGGACCCGGAGTGAGCTAGTCCGCGCCTGGGAACAGGCGCGCGACCCACTTGCCGATCGCGTCTGCCTCGAGGTTGACGCGCTGGCCGACCTCGACCACACCGAGGTTCGTCACGTCGAGCGTGACGGGGATGACCGCCACGTCGAAGCGGTCCTCATTCGGATCGCAGACCGTGAGTGAGACCCCGTCGATCGTCACCGAGCCCTTGTCGACGAGCCAGCGTGAGAACTCTGGCGGGACTTGGAAGCTGATGCGACGGCCGCCGTCGCCTGAGTCCTCGATCTCGACGACCTCGCCGACAGCGTCCACATGCCCAGAGACGAGGTGACCATCGATGCGGTCCCCCATGCGCATCGAGCGCTCCAAGTTGACGAGTCGACCCGGCTGAAGCTCTTCGAACCAGGTCCGATCCAAGGTCTCTTTGGAGAGATCGAAGCTGAGCCTCGCCCCCGCCGCCCCGACCTCGAGCTCCGCTCCCTCTGAGTCCTCGATCCGCGCCACAGTGAGGCAGACACCCGCGACAGCGACGCTCTCCCCGCCGACCACGTCCCAGACCCCCTCAGGGGCCTCTAGGACCACTCGCAGGCCTGTTCCTTGGGCTTCAACAGCCACTATGGGTGTGCGAGCCTCTATGATTCCTGTGAACATATGGAGAGGTGGCTCCTTGGACTTCCAGGAGCAGGCCCCCATGCTTGACGCCAAACCCCCGTGGCGTCTACCTTGTCCGGCCGATTTTCGGAGTGCAAGTGCCGCTCTTTTCGATCCTGACCCTGTTTCCCGACGCCGTGGAGCCCTATCTGGGCGCCAGCATCCTGGGTATTGCCCGGGAGAAGGGCCTCGCTGACTACCTCTGCGTGGACTTCCGCGACTTCGCTCGCGACCGCCACCGGACCGTGGACGACCGCCCCTTCGGCGGCGGCCCCGGAATGGTCCTACGTCCTGAGCCCATCGCGGCTTGCGTCGAATGGCTCGAGCGAGAGCACGGCCCATTCAGAAAGCTCGCCCTCTGTCCCGCGGGTACGCCCTTCAAGCAGCCCATGGCAGAAGAGCTCTCCAAGACCGAGCGCGTCCTGCTCTTGTGCGGCCGATACGAGGGGTACGACCAACGTCTCCTAGACGAGCTCGAGTTCGAGACCGTCTCCCTAGGTGACTACGTACTCTCTGGCGGCGAGCTCGGCGCGATGGCGATCACGGAGGCCGCAGTGCGGCTCATCCCGGGCGTCTTGGGAGACGACAGGTCAGCGAACGAGGACTCTTTTCACGGAGGCGGCGGCCTGGACCACCCTCACTACACGCGCCCGCGAGTCTGGCGCGAGCAGGAGGTGCCCGAGGTGCTGTTCTCCGGCAACCACGAATCCATCCGCGAGTGGCGGGCTGAGCGCGCGCGAGAGCGCACCAAAGAGCGAC
>JAKVCE010000273.1 GCA_022447405.1 Planctomycetota bacterium
CAGAATCTGTAGTTGGAACCTGTGGCGCGCTCTCTGCGTCATGAAGGCTTCTACGTTTACCCCTTCACCCCAAGCGAACTCCACATGCGTTCCCTCTCACTCTGCGTCCTCACAGCAAGCCTCTTCGCCCTCTCCACCACGGCCCAGGAGCCCGTCCCCCAAGACCCGACCCCGCCCCCCACGACCGCGGGTCCCGTCGTCATTGAGGGTCGCGTCATCGTGCGATTCCAAGAGGACACCAGCCTCGAGTCCGCCCGCGCCCTCCTCACAGAGCCGCGCTACTACGTGACGAGCGAGCTCGTCCCCAAGCTCGACCTCTTCCTCGTCGAGCTCCTCGAGGGACAGAGCGTGGACGCAGCGCGCGCCGAGCTCGAGACCTTGGAGCCGGTGATGTACGCAGCGCCCGACCACGTCGTCACCACGCGGGAGACCACCCCGAACGACTCGAGCTTCGGCTCGCAGTGGGCGCTCCGCCAGAACAACGACGCCGACATCGACGCGACCGACGCGTGGGACTTCGGCACCGGGAGCCGCGACTTCGTCTGCGCGGTCGTCGACGGCGGCTGCCAGATCAGCCACACCGACCTCAACGCGAACATCTGGGTCAACCAAGCTGAGGCCTCGGGCTCGAACGGCGTCGACGACGACGGCAACGGCTATGTCGACGACGTGAACGGCTGGAACGCCTTCAGCAACAACGGCAACGTCGGCAGCGACTCCCACGGCACCCACGTGTGCGGGACCGTCGGCGCGGTCGGCAACAACGGCATCGGCGTCTCGGGCGTCTCCTGGGAGACCGGCGTGATGCCGATCGCGGGCGCGTCAGGCTCCACCTCCACCGTCCTCGCGGCCTACAACTACGCGCTCGTCCAGAAGGACATCTGGCTCTCGAGCGGCGGCTCCCAAGGGGCCTGCGTGGTCTCGACCAACTCCTCCTTCGGGATCGACCAGGCGAACTGCAACTCCTCCACGTATCAGCCCTGGAACAACATGTACACGCTGATGGGCGAGTCGGGGATCCTCTCCTGCGCCGCCACGGCGAACGCGAACTGGAACATCGACCAAGTCGGTGACGTGCCCACCGGCTGCAACAGCGACTTCATGGTCGGCGTCACGAACACGACGAGCTCCGACCAGAAGGCCTCGTCCGCTGGCTACGGCGCCAACTCCATCGACCTCGGCGCGCCCGGCACGGGGATCCTCTCCACCGTCCCGACGAACAGCTACGCGAGCTACACCGGGACCTCCATGGCGACGCCGCACGTCGCCGGCGCGATCTCCTACCTGCACTCGGTCGCGAGCTCGGCCTTCCAGGCGCACCACGCGAGCAACCCCGCGGACGCGGCGCGCGAGATGAAGCGCATGATCCTCGAGAACGTCGACATCCTGCCGACCTTGAACGGCGTCACCGTCAGCGGCGGTCGCCTCAACCTCCACAAGGCGGCCGAAGAGGCGCGCGTCTGGCCCGGCGGCCCGACCATCATCTTCGACTACCCGAACGGGCGCCCCGAGGTCATCACCCCTGCTGGCGACTCCGTCGCGGTCACCCTCACCGAGACCCAGCCCGGCACCCTCGACGGCTCCTCACCGACGCTCCACTACAACGACGGGAGCGGCTGGATGACGAGCGCACTCTCACCCTCTGCCTCCTCTTGGACGGCGAGCTTCGGCGAGACCGAGTGCTCGAGCACGGTCGAGTGGTACGTCACCGCCGACACCACGGACGGCAACAGCTGGCGTGACCCCGGCACGGGCAGCCACAGCGCGCTCTCGGCCGACGGCACGCCGACCTTCGCCTCGGACGACATGGAGTCCGCTGACGGCTGGAGCGCTGGCGCCCCTGGCGACAACGCGACGACCGGCGTCTGGGTGCGCGTCGACCCGATCGGCACCGCCGCCCAGCCGGGCGACGACCACTCCCCCTCCGGCACCCAGTGCTGGGTGACGGGCCAGGGCTCAAACGGCGGCAGCCTCGGCGAGAACGACGTCGACGGCGGCTCGACGACGCTCTTCTCAGCGGTCTATGACCTCTCAGGCGCGACCAACCCCACCCTCAGCTACTGGCGCTGGTACTCCAACAACGCCGGCGCCTCACCCGGCGCAGACACCTTCACCATCGACATCTCGAACAACGGCGGCTCCACCTGGACGAACGTCGAGGTGGTCGGGCCGACGGGCGAAGGGACCAGCGGCGGCTGGACTCAGAAGAGCTTCGTCGTGAGCGATGTCATCGCCCCCTCCGCCCAGGTCCAGCTGCGCTTCATCGCCAGCGACCTCGGCTCGGGCTCGATCGTGGAGGCCGCCATCGACGACCTCCAGATCCAGGACATCGACTGCGGCGGCTGCAACGTCCAGAGCTACTGCACCACCTCGCCCAACCCGGTCGGGAGCGGCGCCGTGATCTCAGCCTCGGGCTCGACCAGCCTCAGCGCCGCGGACTTCACCTTGGACGCCGCTGGCGCGCAGCCGAACCAGTTCGGGATCTTCTTCTACGGCCCGACCACGGCGAACGCCCCCTTCGGGGACGGCGTGCGCTGCGTGGGCGCGCCGGTGACTCGCTTGCCCGTCGTTCAATCGGACGCCTTCGGCGACACGAGCTACCAGCCTGACTTCACCTCGGCACCACACAACCAGGTCACGGCGGACTCCAACTGGAACTTCCAGTTCTGGTATCGGACGCCCTCAAGCCCCGCGACCTTCAACCTCTCTGACGCGATCTCCGTCACCTTCTGTCAGTGACCGGAGCCCTGCGCCCGGACGTCTTCGTGGTTCACGGAGCCGTCCGCGGCGTGGTGTCGGAAGACGAGCTTGGGCTCGCCCTCCGTGTACTCCAGGGAGACCGCGAGGAAGCCGCCGCAGACCTTGAGGTAGCGGTGCGCCTCGGTGCGGTGCTTCTGGCTGAAGCCTCCCGCGTGGCGATCGGTCGTCGGGCCGCAGGAGTACTCGTGGACGCCCTCGTGCTCTGAGGCGTACTGCCAGTGGCGGTCCCCGCAGACGACATAGGCGTCCTCTTGGCCGGCTAGGAAGGCGCGCAGCTCGTCCCCTTCGTGCCGGAAGGCCTCGTTCGAGGGGTTGTCCTTCTTGTTGGAGCGGTCGGGGCCGACGACCGGCGTCGAGGAGACGAGGACCCGGAAGGTCGCGTCCGAGGCGGCGAAGGTCTCGAAGAACCACGCCTTCTGCTCAGCTCCCCAGATCGTCTTCTTCGGGCCGTCCTCCATGGTGTTCGGGCTGCGGAACTCCCGCCCCTCAACGAACCAGACCTCGAGGTCCTTGCCCCAGCGCAAGCGACGGTAAGGGAGCGGCCCCGACGGCGTCTGCTCCCTGAAGATCGAGAGCCCCTCCTCCCAGCTCAGGTCTCCGTAGGACTGACCCGGCCAGCAGTCATTCTTCAAGACGTCGTGGTCGTCCGTCATGAAGTAGGAGGGCACGCGGGCATGGAAGCTGCGCTGCAGCGGCATCGCGTACATGCGGTTCCACTTGAAGCGCGCGAGCGCGGGGGACTTGGCGAAGGGGCCGGGCTTGTCGTGGTAGACGACGTCGCCGGTGTGGACGAAGAAGTCCGGGTCGAGGGCCTGCATGTGAGCGAAGATCCTGTGACCGCCGAGCTCGTCGTCTCTGCGCGCGCGCTCCTGACCCGTGACGACGGTGAAGGT
>JAKVCE010000274.1 GCA_022447405.1 Planctomycetota bacterium
CTCGTACGTCGTGTGATAGTCGAGGTCCTCGCTGAACTCCACGCTGATCACGTCACCGCCGCTGCCTGAGACCGCGCTGCCCTCGACGTTCACGAGGAGAGGCGAGGTGACGTCAGCAGGGACGACGCTGCGGCTGATGGAGCCGGACTCGTTGCCCGCCAGGTCGGTCAGGGTGAAGGCCACGGTGTCGAGCTCTGCGGGGATCGTCGCGAAGGTCACGCGGCAGCAGCGAGGGCTGACCAAGCGCGCGTCCGTAGCGGGGCTCCCGTTGAGGGCGTAGCGTGAGGCGTCAGCGGAGAGGGCCTCGTCGAGGGCCTCCGTGCAGCTGATGAGCACGCAGTTCGGGTAGAAGGGGTCCAAGCGGACGTCACCGACGAGCGCTGTCGGGAAGGCGCTGTCACCGCTAGCGACGGCGACGTCGCTGTCCGCGAAGCCTCGCTCGACTCCCTGCGCGGTCTGGACGTCTGTCACCGTCACGGTGTAGCTCGTCCCGTCCTGCAGGTTGTCAGTCGTGCCACGACCCAGCTCGATCCAGACCATGCGGTCTCCGTCAAACCCGAAGGTCGCGGCGCCGAGGTCAAACTCGTCTCCGCCAGCGGAGAGGGTGTAGTTGTCCGAGTCGCTGATACCCCAAGGGCTCATCTTCCGGTCGAACTGAAGGATCACGGTGTCGTTGTTCTCACCGCTCACCACGTCGATGACGGTCGCGCCACCAGCGAAGGAGGGCATCGAGCTGTCCTCGACAGAGAGGCCGCGGCCCGTGTCGGGGTACAGGTGGTTGCCAGCGAGATCGGTGATCCCGTAGACGTCCAAGGTGTAGTCAGGCTGGATCGTCACGCCGAAGTGGACGCGGACGCCGAGGCCGTCATCGAGGGTCGTCGTCAGGACCGGGGTGTCGGAGAGGGTCATCCCTGCGCCGTCCCTGAGGACGTAGCGGGTCGCGCCGGTGGTGTCGTTCGTCCAGTCGCAGGGCTCGCTGAAGCGCACGACGACGTTGTCGCCGGTCGAGTCACGCCAGCAGTCGACCACGCGCGGCTGCGTCGTCTCGTAGGAGATGCTGCCCGTCGCTGCGCCTGCGCCCAAGGCGTTGCCGCCGAGGTCACGTACGCCGTCGAAGGTGATCGAGTAGTCGTCGCCACGCTTGAAGTTGACACCCGTCGCGACGCCGAAGGTCACGGTGCAGGTGCGGTGCGTGGAGCTGTACTCGAAGCTCGCGCCGGAGAGGTCGAGGGCGGTGCCCTGAGGCGACTCGAAGGTCCACTTCTGGAAGTCCTCGCAGTCAGCCTCGTACATGTCCTCGCTGAACACGACGAAGATCGCGTCGTTGCCCGCGCCCTCGTAGGCGCTGGCGGTGGTGGCCATCACAGAGGGTGAGGTGGAGTCCGTTGACACGATCTCGATGCCGGTCATGGCGCCGCCCATCGTGTTGCCAGCGAGGTCCTCAAGGGAGACGCAGCTCAGGCTGTGCTCGCCAGGCAGGACGGTCTCGTCGCAGAACAGGCGCACGACGCGGCTGCTCCCGAAGAAGTTCGCGCCGGTGACCTGAGGACCGCCAGAGACGCTCCAGCTGTTGACGTCCTCAGCCAAGACCGCGTCGCAGTCCTCGCTCAGGCGCACATCGATGATGGAGCCTGTGGAGTCGAAGGAGCGGTTCTGGACCGCGGTCAGCACATAGGGGGTCTCCGAGTCGCCAGAGACGGTCCCGCTGTAGGAGCCGACGAAGCTCTCGCCGTCCACCTCGAGGACGCCGAGGGCGGTCACGCTCCAGTCCGTGCCGTTCTGCATGTCGAAGTCGAGCTCGACGCGGAAGCAGCGCTCAGCGAAGTCATAGGACATGCCCTGTGAGCCCAAGGCGATGTTGACACCGTCCACGGTGAAGATCCACGCGGTCGGGTCGACAGCGGAGAACTCGTCGAAGGCCTGGTCGGTGTAGATCTCGATGTAGTCGCCGCCAGCGTTCTGCGTGGTCGTGGCGCTGCTATCGTCGCTGAAGGCGTTGGCGATCGGCGCAGGCTGCGTCACCGCGAAGCTACCAGCGTTGGAGAGGGCGTTGCCGCGCAAGTCCATAAGGCTCCCAGAGACGTCGACCGTGTCGACACCAGGGATCACAGGTTGCGAGTAGTAGACGCGCAAGACGTCACCCGCGGGCTGCGAGACAGACATCGCGATGTTGCCAGCGACCTGGTAGTAGATGCCAGGCGCGGAGAAGAAGGGGTGCATCTCCTCGTCGAAGGTGAAGTCGATGACCTGACCGTACTCGTTCTCGGTGAGGTTCTGCTCGACCGAGACGAGCGACGGAGCGGCGGAGTCGCCCGAGCTCGTTCCGTTCATGGCGTCGTAGACGGCGTCGACGTCGGCCACGGTCCTGATGCTCGCCGGCGTGAGGGTGAACTCGCTGTGGAGGCTCGCCTCGCTGCCGAAGGTGATCGTCAGGCTGGCGCCCGCGGCGTCATAAGCGAACACGGAGCCACTGAGGTCCTGGGCGTAGCCCGAGACCGCGTAGGTCCAGTTGGCGGGGTCCTCGACCTCTGCCTCGATGAGCCAGGGGCCGGTCACCGAGACGGTGACCTCGTCGGCGCCGAGGCCGACCTGTGAGGAGGAGGAGATCGCGAAGGCGCTGGAGCCGGAGTCGCTCGTCGTGACGTCGACCCAGCCGTTCGTCTCGGAGCCGCCTACGTAGCGGACCTCGTGAGACGGGCTGACGCGCTCATCCCAGGTGACCACTGCGGTGTCTCCCGAGAAGTTGACCGACTGAGCGGTCTGACCTGAGCTGGCCTGGAAGTCACCTGCGGTGGCGCCGCTGGGGGCGTTGTTGAAGGTGAAGACCGTGGTGTGACCGCTGGGGTCGACGCCCTGGTCCTGAACGGCCGATGTGAGGAAGCTCTGAGAGCCGCCTGAGGAGTCGTCGCTGCTAGTGCAAGCGGTAAAAAGGAGCGCCGTGCCAAAGGCGAAGGCGCGAGTGATCGCGGTAAATGTGTGCATTGCTTTGGGAGCCATATGGCTTGGGTTTTTGAGTTTCCCCGGCGCCAGGAAGCGGTCGGGGCGGGAGAGCCTTGGGTTGGGTGGATTGGGGACTCCACCTGAGGTCAAACTTCGTCCCCTTAGGAAGTCGCTCTTTAGAGAGAGGGAGACTTTTCTCCTGAGGGGACCCCGTAGCCACGCCCACACTCGGGCGTAAACGCCCTTAAGCGATTAGAGGGCAATTACTTACAGCCGAATCGGCGCGGTAGATCGCGCCACATACATAAGGCGCTCCGAGATCAGCGAGGACGCACGATGAGGTGGTCTGCGCTCGCCTCCAGCGCGCCCTCACGCCGCATCACAGCCTGCACCGCGAGCTCGAGGCCTGCAGCGCTCTCTGGCAAGTTGAGCTCACAGCGCGCGTGGCCATCACGCCCGGGGCGCCTCGCCCGCACGAGCAGTCGTGAGTGCAAGGAGACCCAGAGCTCACCGTATACGAACGGCAGGTCTACTGCTGTCTCAACGGGTTCACCAAAGAGGAAGAAGGCGACGCTAGCCCCAGCCGCCTCACACTCCACCGAGAGGGCGCCGCCAGGCCGCGGCGCTGCGATGAGCGCGAGGTCCCCCTCTCCCGTATCGAAGAGGCGCACAGCACCTCCCGCGCTAGCCTCATTGGCGTGCGCGT
>JAKVCE010000275.1 GCA_022447405.1 Planctomycetota bacterium
AGGGCTCGGCGGAGACCTCTGCAGCTACCTCGTCCCAGGCGAGGAGAGCTGCCGCGGCGGGGTCTCCCGAGGCCGCCACGAAGTCCTCCCAGGAGCCGCCCGCCGCGCGCCAGCGGCGGAAGAGCGCCAGGGAGTCGAGCCCCAGGGAGAGGCCCATGTATGCGTAGCTGCGCGGCGCGCGGAGGTAGAGCTCCGGGAGCGTGTGCGAGATGGAGGCGAGCTCACGCAGCCGCTCCTCCGGCTGGGGCAAGAGCGCGAAGCTCGAGAAGAGGTCCGGGTGCGCCTCGATGAGCGCGCGCTCCGGCCCCGTCTCCCCAGCTCCCAAGGCCATGTCCGGCGGGACGCCGTCCAAGGGTCGCGCCTCTGCCGCGAACTCCTCGCCCAGAGTGCAGCCGGGCTGCGGGTTCACGAGGTGCAGGGAGATGTTCACCCCAGCGATGAGCGCGGCCCGAGTGCAGAGCTCCAGGGAGGCCGCGAGCTCCTCGTCTCCCTCACCGGGGAGCCCGAGGACCAAGGAGAGGATCGGGGTGATGCCGTTCGCGGCGCAGCGCTCGACGGCGAGCATAGGGTCCCAACTCTCGCGCGTGTTCTTGTCGCAAGCCTCGAGCACCTCGGCGTCAGCCGACTCCACACCAAAGAGCACGCGATACCCGCCGGCGGCGCTCATCTTCGCGAGCAGCTCGTCGTCTAGGTGATCCAGGCGCGCGCGGACCTCCCAAGGGAAGGGGCTCCCGCGCTCGATCATCTCCTCACAGAAGCCCATGGCCTGCTCCCGGTCAGCGCCAAAGAGGTCGTGACAGAGGTAAGCGTTACGCGCGCCCTCGAGCTCTTGGAGCTCGCAGACCTCGTCGGCCAGGCGTTCATAAGGGAGCGTCCTTGAGCGCCGTGACCAGAAGCGGCCGATCGTGCAGAAGGAGCAGTCGTAAGCGCAGCCTCTACCGGAGTCGATAGGCGTCAGGCCGTCCGCCTCGCCGGTGATGCGCTTGTAGTCCGTGAGGGGCGGCAAGAGGTGGCGCGCGTAAGGCGCGAGCTCGCCCAGGTCCTTGAGCTGCGGCCGGTCCGCCTCTCGGTGGATGGCGCCGTCGCCGTCACGCCAGGTCACGCCAGCGACGCCTGCGAGGCCCTCGCCCTCCCCCCAGCGCGTGAGGAGCTCTGGCACGGTCACCTCTCCTTCCCCGCGAACGCAGGCGTCGATCCATGGGAAGCGCTCTAAGAGCGCCTCATCGACCCCCGTCGTCCCCGGGCCGCCCAGGACGATCCGGAGCTCTGGCGCCGCAGCGCGCAGGTGCTCCGCGATGGCGACCGAGACAGGGAGCGTGGCTCCCATCGTCGAGAACCCGACCACGTCGAACTCTCCCCGAGAGAGCAGGAGCTCCGCGCATGACGAGGCCAAGGTGTCATCTCCCCCGACCTCACCAGCCCCGAGCCGATAGGCGAGGTCTTCGAGCGCGACCTCGAAGCCCTCGCGCTCGAGGGTGCCGCCCAAGCGTAAGAGGCCCGGCGGGGGCATCGAGTAGCCGAAGGTGTCAGCGTGCGGCGCGTACGCAAAGAGCGCCCGCGCCTTGTGTCCTCCTCCTCCCAATGCGCGCCTCAGCCGTCCCGGCCTCTGCGCCCGCGCCGCGGCCGCTCGCCGCCGTCCTCTTCAGCCTCCTCCGCCTCACGCTGCGCCCGGCGCTCACGCCAGCGCGCGCGCGCCTCTTCGTCAGGGTCGTCGCTGTAATCGAGGATGGTCTCGACAAACTCATCGCCTCGCTTGACGCGGACAGCGACCTCAGGGCCTCCGCGCTGCAGCGCGGGGCTCAGGTCGCGGCGGGCGTCGATCGCCTCGCCGTGCACGGCGACGATCTCGTCTCCAGCCTGCCAGCCCGCGCGAGACGCGGGGGTGTCGTCGAGGACCCTGCGGATGGAGAGCCCGTCGAGGTAGACGCCCATCTTCCGCTGCGGGGGCGCCTGCATGTCTGTCCTGTCGACGAGCTTGTCCTCATTGGCGAAGCCCCAGGCGCTGAGGGAGACGACGGCGGCCGAGTGCCGCTGCTGCTCAGGGATCGCGGAGGAGAAGACATCGTTCTGGGTGTGGTGGATGTAGCGGTAGCCGTCAGAGTTCTGGTCCCAGTGAAAGGCCGGGACGCCGACGTTGCAGTAGGGCGCGTGGTCGCTTGAGCCTCCGCCAGTGCGGATGGTGTCGACGTGGTGGATGGTGAAGGAGAACTCTTCACTGAGCGCTTGCACGGGCGCGAACACGCGCTCGAACTGCGGTCGCATGGCGGCGGTCGCGTTGATCCCGCGCAGGAAGTTCGTCCCGTTGTCGTGGTTCAGGACGATCGAGATCTTGGGCAGGAGCTCAGGGTGGTTCTCGACGTACTTCTTGGAGCCATAGAGTCCCTGCTCCTCACCGCTGTAGAGCAGGAAGCGGACGCTGCGGCGGGGCTTCACGTCTAGGCCGGAGAGGATCCTCGCGGCCTCCAAGGTCGTGGAGGTGCCTGTGCCGTTGTCACAGGTCCCCTCGGCCCCGTCCCAGGAGTCGATGTGCGCCTGGACGAAGACGTACTCGTCCGGGAACTCCGTGCCGCGCAGGGTCGCGACGACGTTGTAGAGCGGGATCGGCCCCTCGGTGAACTTGTGGTCGAGGTCGAACTCAAGCTCGACAGGCTCCTCAGAGTTGTCACACAGCTCAACCAGCTCGCGGAGCTCGCCACGCAGGACCTGGATCTTCACGTCCTTGGAGAGGTCGCCGACGTTCACCATGTGGTTGCCGCTCGTGACGAGCAGGTCGTTCTCCGGCCCAGCGCGCAGGGAACCCAGGATCGCGACCTCCCGGCAGAGCTTGTCGAACTCACGCCGCACCTTGCGGTCGGGGCGCTCGACGCGCCGCACCACCCAGGCGCCGACGAGCTTGTCCTTCAGGGCCTCGAGCTCCTCCATAGTCTGCGGCTCGGCGATCGCCGGGCCGCGCTTGGGGCCGTCGGTGCCGACGGTCCAGGCGCTCGTCTGGAAGACCAGTTCCTTCTCGACGGGAGAGACGATCTTCCCGGAGGACTCGCCGCGGTCGAAGCCCACGGGGAAGGTCCCCCACTGCTCGAGCTCGACCTCTAGGCCCATCTTCTTGAACTCCTCAACGGCCCAGTCCTGCGCGCGCACGAGGCGCTTGGAGGTCGTCAGCCTCGGGCCGAAGTCCTGGGTGATGGTGTGGAGCCAGTCCTGAACCTGTGAGGCCTCGAGGGCCTCGGTCTGGATCTCTCTCAAGATGGCCGCGCTCACATTCTCGTGGGCGGCGTCTTGCGCCTGCGCCGTGAGGGTGAGGCCAGCGAGGAAGAGCGGGAGGAGGCGAGCGGAGGTGTGGAGTCTCATGCGGGAGCCTTTCGAGTTGTCCGTGCGGAGCGTGAGGCCGCGCCGCGGCCTCTGTGAGCCCCCAGAATAGGGCCTTTCTGCGTCTACGTCCTGCCCAAGCTCGAAGCGTTGCGGCTCTTGGATGGACCCAGAGCACCGAACTCGCGAGACTGACCCTATGAGCGCCCCCGAGACCCTCATTCTGGTGCCCACTGAGCTCGAGCTCGCCCGGCTGGAGGACGCAGGCGGCTTCCCCGCGGAGCTCGCCTGGACGGCTGTCTGCGGCTTCGGCGTCGCCGCCGCCGCCG
>JAKVCE010000276.1 GCA_022447405.1 Planctomycetota bacterium
CGACCTGCCCAGGTCCGTGCCAGGTGGCTTCGCCCCCTCGCGCCACCTCGTGCACCGGGGGCTCGAGCGCCGAGAGGTCCTGGTCGGCGCCGCCTCTCCCGACGGTCAAGACCGGCTCGTGCTCGGTGAGGATCAGCACGTCCCCCACCTCTCCCTTCGCGCGCGCCTCCACGAGCTCCTCCTGGAGCGCGAGCGTCTCGGCGTAGTCCGTACTGCCGAGGCGTCGGACCTCTAGATAGGGGCTCGCGCTCACTTCGCCTGGAAGATGTGGACCGCTGCGCCGTGCACGGCCTCTGCGGCCTCCATCATCGCCTCGGGCAAGGTCGGGTGCGCGTGGATCGTGCGCCCGATGTCCTCAGCGGTCGCGCCGAGCTCGATGGCGAGGGCGGCCTCTGCGATGAGCTCCGTCACCTCAGGGCCGACCATGTGAACGCCGAGGACCTCGTCGGTCTCGGCGTCGGCGACGATCTTCACGAAGCCGTCTGTCTCCATCAGGCTCATCGCGCGACCGGAGGCCGCGAAAGGGAAAGAGCCGCTCTTCACGGCGAGGCCTCGCTCCTTCGCCTCTGCCTCGGAGATCCCGACCGAGGCCATCTCCGGGGAGGTGAAGATGACGGCGGGGACACACTTGGCGTCGTACTCCTCCGCCTGCCCGGCGATCACGCCCGCGGCGACGAGGCCCTCCTTGGAGCCCTTGTGCGCGAGCATCGGCTGACCTGCGACGTCGCCGATCGCGTACACGTGGGGCACCTTCGTCTGCATGCGCTTGTCGACCGCGAGGAAGCCGCGCTCGTCCGTGTCGAGGCCGATCGCCTCGAGGTTGAGGCCCTCGGTGTGCGGCCTGCGACCCACGGTGGAGATGATCTGATCGCACTCGACGACCTCCGGCTCGCCCTTGCGCTCAATGCTCACCTTGAGGACGTCGCCGTCGCGCTCGTAGCCCTTGGCGAAGGTCTCTGTCATGAGCTTGATCTTCGACTTCTTGAGCGAGCGCTCGATCACCTTCACGCAGTCCGGGTCCTGCCCAGGGAGCGCGCCGCCCGTGGCCTCGAGGACCGTGACCTCTGCGCCCAGCTTGCGGTACATGCAGCCGAGCTCGAGCCCGATGTAACCGCCGCCGATGACCACCATGTGGCCGGGCACGCGGTCTGGCTTGAGGGCGCCCGTCGAAGACCAGACGTCGCCCTCATCGAAGCTGAAGCCGGGGAGCTCGATCGGGGTGGAGCCCGTGGCGATCACGACGTCGTCGGCCTCAACGACCTCAGTCCCTGACTCGCCCGTCACCTCCACGGTCGTCGCGGACTTGAACTTGGCCGCGCCGTAGATGACCTGGACGCCGTTCTTCTCGAGCAGGACGCCGATCCCGCCGGTGAGGCGCTTCACGATCGCCGCCTTCCAAGAGACGAGCTCTTCGACGTCGACGTTGACGCCCTCCACCGTGATCCCCATCGCGCTCGCCTTGCCGATCTTGTCGACGAGGCTGCCAGCGGCGATGAGCGCCTTCGAGGGGATGCAGCCGACGTTGAGGCAGGTGCCGCCGAGGTTCTCACGCTCGATGACCGTCACCTCTTGCCCTAGCTGGGCCAGGCGGATGGCGCAGACATAGCCGGCGGGGCCGGCTCCGATAATTGTGACTCGCTTGGTGCTCATCTTGTCTCCATGGACTCCTAGAGAGGGAACTCACCCTCGCCACGCTCCGCCTCTCCGTAGCGCTTCGCCACGGCGAGGAAGGCGTTGTACTGCTCCTTGAGGTGCCGGGGCACGGACTCGTAGACATCTTCCACGAGCGTCGCGAGGGGCATCGGGTCTGCCGCCTCCTGCTCGTGGATCACGCCGTCGATCTCTGCGTAGAGCTCGGCCTCGAGCTCTCCTCGCTCGCCCTCCTTGAGGACGCCCTTCGAGACCAGGAAGGCCTCGTAGCGATCGATGGGGTCGAGCCGCTCCCAGGCGGCGACCTCCTCGTCGTCCCGGTACTTCGTCGGGTCGTCCGAGCTCGAGTGCCCCAGCATCCGGTAGGTGTGGAGGACGATGAGGCTCGGGCCTTCGCCCGCGCGCACCCGCTCCACCGCGTCCTGCGCGGCCTGGTAGCAAGCGAGCACGTCGTTCCCGTCCACCGCGACCCCCGGGATCCCGTAGGCCCGGGCCTTCGCCGCGTAGGAAGCGGCGGCGGTCTGCGCGCTCGAGGGGACGCTGATCGCCCAGCCGTTGTCGACGCAGACGAACACGACCGGCGCGTCCCAGACGGCCGCGAAGTTGAGCCCGCTGTGGAATCCGTTCGCGCTGGTCGCACCGTCCCCGAAGTAGACCGCGTGCACCGCGTCCTCGCCCCGCTGCTTGCTCGCGTAGGCCGCCCCCACACCGTGCGCGATCTGGGTCCCGATCACGCTCGACCAGGAGGGGTAGTTCGTCCCCTGGTGCTGGAAGTGGTTGCACATCTGCCTGCCCTTCGCCGTGTCGTTCGAGTTGCAGTACATCTGCGCGACGTACTCCGCGAGCGGCAGCCCGCGCATGACCGCGGCGCCGCCTTCGCGCAGCCCCGACCAGAGCCAGTCCGTCGGACGCAGCACGGCGGCGGAGCCGATCATGGCGCCCTCCAGCCCGCGCGCGGTGCCCACGAAGCCCACCCGACCTGCCCGCTGGAGCTTGAGCATGCGCTGGTCCACGCAGCGCACCCTCATCATGTGGACGAAGAGGTCGCGCAGCGCCTCGTCATCCAGCTCGGGCAGCGCTCCCTCCAGGCCTCCCTCGGGCCCGAGGATCTGCAGGAGCTCTTCGGGGCTCTGGACCATGCGCGCTCGCTCAGAGAGCGAGGAGGCCGGGGTTCTCGAGGAGGGTCCGCAGGTAGGCGAGCATCCGCGCGCCGTCGGCGCCGTCAGCGAGGCGGTGGTCCACGCTGATCGAGAAGTTCATGTACTGGCGCACCTCGATGCGATCACCCTCCGGTCCCTCGACCACGCCGGGCGCCTTGCGGATGCGGTGCACGCCGAGGATCGCGATGTCGGGGTGGTTGATGATCGGGGTGGCGAGGGTCCCGCCGATGTTCCCAGCGTTCGTGATCGTGAAGGTGCTCCCCGTGAGCTCCTCACGGTTGACCTTCCCCTCGCGCGTGCGCTGGGCGAGCTCGCCGAGCTCGGCAGCGAGCTGCATGACGCTCTTGGTCTGGACGTCACGAATCACCGGGACGATGAGGCCGTTGGGCGTGTCCGTCGCGATGCCGAGGTTGGAGTAGGTGCACTGGACGATCTCTTCCGTCGCCTCATCCAGGCGCCCGTTGAGCATCGGGAAGCGCTCCAAGCAGAGCGCGACCGCCTTCATGATGAAGGGCATGTAGGTGACCTTGACGCCGTTCGCCTCTCCGATCTTCTTCGCCTGAGCGCGGATGTTGACGAGGTCTGTGACGTCCACCTCCTCGACGACGGTGAAGTGCGGCGCGGTGAACTTGGAGCGGACCATCGCCTGGGCGATCTTCCTGCGGACGCCTCGGAAGGGGACGCGGGTCTCGGCGTCAGGTCGGGCTGCGGGCGCGGGCTGGGCAGCCGGCGCGGCGGCCTGCTGCGGGGCGGCGGCGGGAGCTGCGGCGGGAGCTGCGTGAGCGAAGGTCTCGACGTCCGCCCTGCGGATCACCCCG
>JAKVCE010000277.1 GCA_022447405.1 Planctomycetota bacterium
TGGAGGAGAAGCGCAAGTTCAAGGAGCACCCAGACGGCGAGTTCACGATCCGCACGAACAGCTTGAGCCTGCGCCGAGACGCGGAAGCGACCCCTGGAAAACTCGACCTCCGCGTCCTCGTCACCGGCGACTCCCACCTCGAGGGCACCTGCAACAACTCCGAGAACCTGTGCTCCGTGGCTGAGGCCTCGCTCAAGGCGGAGCGCCCTGGAGAGACGATCGAGGTCCTCAACGCCGGCCGCGGCGGCTATCAGCTCTGGAACTACGTCGGGATCCTCGAGCGATACCTCAGCCTCGATCTCGCCCCAGACGTGTTTGTCGTGATGGTCTTTGGCGGCAACGACTTCTCTGGCACCTGTCAGATGTCCCACCTCTTTGAGGGCACCCACCCTAAGAGCTTGGCCCCGGGCTACCGCGAGAAGCGGCAGCAGGCCATCGAGTACAACCGCCCGGTCATGGCCCAGGGCTACAACAGCGTGCTCCACTTCCGCGACAACCCGGATGAGGCGGAGTACACCCTCAACCAGATCCGGCGCATCACGGCTTACATGTCGACCCTCTGCGAGGAGAACGGAGTCGAGCTCTTGTTCCTGTACCTCCCCGCACCTCTAGACCTCGACTGGGAGCCGCCATTTCCAAACGCTGCGGAGATGCGGCTCTTCCTCGACATCTCTGATGAGGTGAGGGGCGTCAACGGACGCATCGCGGCGGACCTCCTTGAAGATCTCTCGCGCGCCTCGATCCCCGCTGTCGACCTCACGCCTGCCCTCAGCGTGGACCCGGCCAAGCACTTCTGGGAGAAGGACCTGCACCTCTCAGTCGCCGGTCACCGCGTCACTGGAGAGCTCCTTGCGGACGCCATCCGCGAGCTCCGAAGAGGCTAGGCTCAGGAGAGCCCTAGCGCAGCGCCCAGATCGCGAGCGCTCGACCAGCCAACACCGCGCCAAACCCGAGCGCTAAGTGCGCGAGCACGACGCCGCCTGCAGTGAGGGCGCGGCCCTCGCGCACGAAGCCCATGACCTCATCTCCGAAGGCGGAGAAGGTCGTGAAGGAGCCCAAGACGCCGACGACCAGGAGCGCGCGCGTCTCTGCCTCCAGCTCTCCCCGAAGCTCGACCCAGCCGACGACCGCGCCGATGGCCAGGCAGCCGAGGGCGTTCACGAGGAGGGTCCCGGTCGCGAAGCGCTCGCTCGGGCAGCACGCCGTGAGGGCGTAGCGCAAGACGGCTCCCAAGAAGCCGCCGGCGCCGACGAGGAGGACCTGCTTCACCACGAGATCATCCCTAGAAGCTCGCCAGAGATCGAGGAGCGATGCGCTGATTTTCCTGCTCCTCGCAACGGCGGAGCGCGCTGCTAGGGTGTGTCCATGACGCGCGCTAGGAAGCTCGCCGTGGCCCTGGCGCTGCTGCTCCTCATCCTCCTCACGAGCCCCCTCGACTGGAGGGGCTCGCGGTCTGAGGAGCTCAGCTTCTACAAACCACCCGAGACCGCCATCGAGCGGCTGATCCAGCGAGCGAAGGCTGGGGAGCAGGGCGACGAGCTCGGCAGGCTGCCGATCGACGAGGAGCTCGCGCGGGAGCTCTTCGGTCTAGACCACCCGTACAACTGCTACGACCCCGACGCCTACTTCACCCACGAGCCGAACCTCGACGCGGTCCGGAGGTTCAATGAGCACCCGCTGGGCAGCTGGAGGATGCGCACAAACTCCCTCGCGATGCGCCGCGACTCCGAGCCCTCGGGCGAGGCTCCGACCCTGCGCGTCCTCGTGGTGGGTGACTCCCACGTGGACGGGATCTGCAACAACTCGGAGAACCTCTGCGCGGTCGCGGAGGCCGCGCTGGAGTCAGCCCACCCGGGCGCGAGCGTCGAGGTCTTGAACGGCGCACGCGGCGGCCACTCGCTCTGGAACTACCTCGGCGTGATCGAGCGGCACCTCTCCCTCGCTCCCGACGTGGTGGTCGTCACGATCTTCGGAGGCAACGACTTCACGGACGTGCTCTTCCTCGGGCACGCGTTCGAGGGGACGAAGCCGCGTGGGCTCACGCCCGAGAGCAAGGAGCGACGCGCCCAAGCGCTCCAAGAGAGCCGATACGTCATCGGTCAGGGCTACGGGACGCTGCTCTTCTTCAAGGACCGGCCCCTCGAGCTCGACTTCTCCATGGAGGTCTCTGGTCGCATCCTCGAGGAGATCTCACGCAAGTGCAGAGACGCAGGCGCAGAGCTCATCCTCATGTACCTCCCCTCTCCGCTCTCGCTCTCCTTCAAGCGCGCGCCCCGCAGAGAGCCCGAGGTCCGGACGATCTTGGGCCTCGGCGAGGCCGACCTGGCCTTGCCGACTGAGATCCGTACGCGGCTCCTCTCTGAGGCTGAGGCCCTTGAGCTCGACACGCTGGACCTCACCCCGCTGCTCAGCGAGTGCCGTGACGCATGCTTCTGGCAGACCGACTTGCACCTCTCCGTGAAGGGTCATGAGCGCGTCGGGCGGCTCCTCGCCCAGCGCCTGATGGCCCTCCCAGAGGCGCAAGCGCTCCTCAATGCGCCAAGAGACGCCCCTAGATAATTTGCAACTTGGTACGCTGTGAGCCCTCCACCGCAGGTCGCCCAGGCGACCTCCCAGCAGCGGGAGCCGCTCATGACAATCACCCACGTTCAGGGAACCGGAAAGTCGAAAAATGGAGTCGGAACAGACACGTCTGTTTTTGACCCCATGTCCAACTCGAACCCCACCGACGACTCGCTGCCCCTCACAGGGCACGAGAACCTGACGACGATCCAGAGCTACCTGCTCGCAGAAGAGCAGCGCCACGACGGCGCCTCAGGGACCTTCACCTGGGTCCTCTCAGCGATCAGCCTCGCGGCCAAGTTCATCTCCGCGAAGGTGCGCCGCGGCGCCCTCGTCGACGCGCTCGGCTCCATGGGAACGGAGAACGTCCAGGGCGAGGTGCAGCAGCGCCTCGACGTGATCGCGAATGAGGCTCTCTTGCGCTGCCTCGGCCGCCGCTCTGGCGTCGCCATCGTCGCCAGCGAGGAGAACGAGGAGCCGCTCTTAGTCGAGTCCAACTGCAACGGCGAGCGCCCCTACGTCGTGCTCTTCGACCCCCTCGACGGATCCTCCAACATCGACGTCTGCGGCGGCATCGGGACCATCTTCAGCATCCTGCGCCACGACCGCCGCGCCGAGTCCGCAGAGGCCTCTGTCTTGCAACAAGGCCTCAAGCAGTGCGCCGCCGGCTACGTCCTCTACGGCCCCCAGACCACCCTCGTCCTCACGACCGGACACGGTGTGCAGCAGTTCGTGCTCGACCCAGAGCTTGGGCAGTTCCTGCTCACCAACGACAACCTGCGGATCCCCGCCACCAACAAGAGCTACTCGTTGAACGAGGCCTACACCTCCACATTCCCGAAGCCGTACCAGGACTACCTCAACTGGGCGCACGGCGAGGGCTACTCGAGCCGCTACGCCGGCGCGATGGTCGCTGACGTCCACCGCACGCTCCTCAAGGGCGGCGTCTTCCTCTACCCGCCGACCAAGAAGGCCCCGCAAGGCAAGCTCCGCCTCATGTACGAGGCGAACCCCATGGCGATGATCATCGAACAGGCGGGCGGCTTGGCCTACTCAGGCACCGAG
>JAKVCE010000278.1 GCA_022447405.1 Planctomycetota bacterium
CCCTGAGGAGGCAGGCCCCGCGCACCTCGTCGACTTCGCTCGCCCGCCGATCGGGCAGGTAGAGGTCGAGATCCCGACCGGAGACAGCGACGCAGACATCCAAGAGCTGATCTCGCTCTTCCAGTTCCCCGTCCCTGCCGCAGCAAGCGCGGCCCGCTCGCGCCTCATCGAGATCGCTGGCCCCGCGATCCCTGAGCTCGTTAAGGCCATGGGCTCCTGGGACAACAAGACCTGGAAGCAGGCTATGACCGTGCTCGAAGGCATCGGCTTGGAGGCGGCTCCCGCGGTGGCGGCCGCCCTCGAACACGAGGAGCTCTACGTCAGGGTCCACGCCGCTACGGTGGTGGCCCGTATGGAGCTCGGTGATTCGCTGGAGGCGGCGTCGGGCGCGCTCAGGCGCTCCCTGGAGCGCTCCAACGCCGTGGACCGCGCCTCGGCCGCAAAGGCCCTCGGGATCCTCAGCGTAGAGGAGGCGGCGCCTAGGCTGCGTGAGCTGCTCACCGCGGACCCTGACCCGGACGTCGTGCGCGCGGCGGCGCGGGCCCTGCTCGCGCTGGAAGTGAGGGAGGCGGCTCCCGAGCTGCGCGAGGCCCTCGACCGCTTCGAGTGGGACGAGGTCCGCCTGGACATCGCGCGGGCCCTCTCCGCCCTCGGTGACCCGAGCGGTGTGCCGGTGCTCCTCGCTGGATTGGATCACCATGACGACCTCATCCGTGAGAGCTTCTTCGAGGCCTTCTTCGACGTGACCGGCGTCCACATGTGCTACGAGCCGCTGGGGCCGCGCCACGAGCGCCTCGCTGACATCGCGAAGCTGCAGGGCTGGTGGGCGCGCTACGGCGGCGCTGAAGTCTTGCGCGGCGTGCACCATGTGCCCGGGGCGACCCACAAGAAGGTCCTCAAGCTGATCAGCAAGATCGGCGATGGGGGGAGCGCTGATGACAGGGAGGATGACCAGGCCCTGCGTGCTCGCCTCGTCGAGTACGGCAAGGACGCCGTGCCCGCGATCGTCGGCGTGGGGCTCAAGTACCCCGCGGGCTTCGCGGAGAAGCGGGCGGTCTTATGTCAGGGACTCGGAGACATCGGTGATCCAGACGCGGTACCAGCCCTCATCAGCGCCCTGCGCGACCCTGTGGTCAGCGTGGCCGCGTGGGCCTGCGACGCCCTCAACAGGATCAATGACGACCGCGCGCTGCCTGCGCTGCGCCGCTACCACCAGCGCCTCCTCTCGCTCTCAGCCCGCGGCGGGATCCCGCCATCGGCCGGCTCCCCTGAGGCCTTGATCGCCCTCGCAGCTGGCGCCTGCTATCGCTTCGGTGACGACCGCGTGGAGTCCGATCTCGTGGGTCTGCTCCTCTGTGAAGACGCCACAGCGCGGGGTATCGCGCTTGAGCACCTCAAGCAGCGCTATGGCGCGGAGCTGGAGCTCGACCTGAACAGCAGCGCTGATGAGCGCCGCCGCGCGGTCGAGCGCTGGCAGGCTGGGCGCCGCTAGGCTTGCCGGGGGCAGAGGGCGCGTCTACCCTGATCGGTTGAGAGCGCCCGTCTGGGCTCTTGGGGCGGGAATTCAGCACCTGTTCGGCCCACCCAGACGGAGTCTCTCTAGGGAGCTAACGCATTGAAGATCGCCCAAGCCATGTCGTCCCTCGGGACGGAGACCGCCTTCGAAGTCCTCGCCAAGGCCAAAGCCCTCGAGGCCGAGGGGAAGGACGTCGTCCACCTGCACATCGGGGCTCCTGACTTCGAGACCCCGCCCAACATCGTCGAGGCAGGGCGCAAGGCCCTCGCGGACGGTTGGCACAAGTACACCCCGGCCAAGGGGATCCCCGAGGTCAGGGAGGCTGTGTGCGAGGACATCGAGCGCGGCCGCGGCGCCTCGGTCCACCCTGACCGGGTGCTCATCGCGCCTGGCGGAAAGCCCACGCTCTTCTACGCGATCCTCATGTTCGGTGAGCCCGGGGCGGAGATCATCTACCCGAACCCCGGCTTCCCGATCTACGAGTCGATGATCCGCTTCACCGGGGCCGAGGCTGTACCGATGAGGCTCGCCGAGGAGAACGCGTACAGCTTCTCTGCGGATGAGGTCCTCGCTCAGATCACGCCGCGCACAAGCCTGATCATCATCAACACTCCCGCCAACCCCACAGGCGGAGTGGTGCCGCGCGAAGAGATGGATCGCCTGGTCGCGGGCTTGGAGCAGCACCCCGACGTCGCGATCCTCTGCGATGAGATCTACTCCCGCCTCCTCTACGACGGCGAGGAGCACGTGTCGATCTTGCAGTATGAGTCCCTCGCTGACCGCGCGATCTGCCTCGACGGCTGGAGCAAGACCTACGCGATGACCGGCTGGCGCCTGGGCTGGGGGGTCTGGCCCGAGGGGCTCGTCGATCAGGCGGAGCGCATGCAGATCAACTGCGCCTCTTGTGCGAACGCCGCGACCCAGGTCGCGGGGGCGGAGGCGCTGCGCGGTCCGCAGGGCGCCGTCGACGAGATGTGCGCTGCCTTCGATGAACGCCGCAAGATCATCGTGGAGGAGCTGAATTCTGTCCCTGGCTTCACCTGCTTGATGCCTAAGGGGGCCTTCTACGCCTTCGCGAACGTCACGGGGACGGGCTGCAGCTCCAAGGAGTTGGAGGAGCGCTTCCTCTACGAGGCGGGGGTCGCATGCCTCTCAGGGACGAGCTTCGGGAGCTTCGGAGAGGGCTACATGCGCTTCAGCTACGCGAACTCTGTCGAGAACATCCGCGAGGGGATCCGGCGGGTCCGCGCCTGCCTCGAGTCCTAGGCTATGAGCTCCTCCGACTTCCGCAGCGACACGGTCACGCTCCCCTCAGAGGAGATGAGGGCCGCGATCGCGAGCGCAGAGGTCGGAGATGATGTATTGGACGGCGACCCGACCGTCGGGCGCTTAGAGGAGCGAGCTGCTGCCTGGCTGGGGAAGGAGGGCGCGCTCTTCGTCCCCTCGGGCACGATGGCGAACCAGGTCGCCCTTGGCGCGTGGACGCGCCCAGGAGATGAGGTCATCTGTGAGCGCGGCGCCCACATCGCGAACTACGAGGCCGGCGCACCCGCCGCCTTGCACGGCGTGCAGCTCTGGCCTCTGGAAGGGGAGCGCGGCGCCATGGACGCGGAGGAGGTCAGGAGCGCGCTGCGTCCGGACTTCATCCACTGCCCGGACACGGGGCTCGTCTGCATGGAGCAGACGCACGCTGACTCTGGCGGCTCCGTCGTCCCCATGGAGGCCATGAAGGCGGTCGCGGCTGTCTGCGCCGAGGCGGAGGTCCCCGTCCACCTTGACGGGGCGCGCCTGGCCAACGCAGAGGTCGCGAGCGGCGTGGGCGCAGCAGAGTGGGCTGCTTGCGCGGACTCGGTCTCGGTCTGCCTCTCCAAGGGGCTCGGTGCGCCGGTGGGCTCGGTGATCGCAGGGGGCGCGGACTTCTTGGAGCGGGCACGCCTCGTCCGCAAGCGCCTGGGAGGCTGGATGCGGCAGGCCGGGCTCATCGCCGCTGGCGGTCTCTACGCCCTCGAGCACCACCGAGAGCGCCTCGCGGAGGACCACGCCCTCGCCAAGGACATCGCGGAGCGCATGGACCGCTTCGATGGCCTCTCCTGTGACCCT
>JAKVCE010000279.1 GCA_022447405.1 Planctomycetota bacterium
AGTCTCGGTTCATGGTGCCAGTGGATGTGTCTCGGAGCCGTACACCGCCAGGGTGTAGATCAGCGAGAGGGTACTGTAACCGCTGACGGGCTCCTAAAGCCCAGGCCGATGAGGGAAGCCCTCGGAGGCGCAGCATGGCTGACCTCTTCCGCAAGAGCAGAATGCACAGTGGGTCGATTGCGGACCTCGTGATGTCTGGGATCCCTGTTAGGATCTTTTAGATACGGGGAGCCGACTTGAAGATCGACACCAGGACCAATCGCGTCGAGGTCACCGAAGCCAACCTCGACAGCTATCTGGCCGAGGCGGCGCCGGCGGCGGTGAGCCTCGCGCCCTCGGACCCGCTGCGTCCCGGCTCAAGCCTGACGGCCTCCAAGGCGGTCGAACTCTTCGAAGACCAGGTGGCGAGCCGGGCCATCGATGTCGCCGCCCGCGAGCTCAAGAAGGACGGGCGGAGCTACTACACGATCTCCAGCGCAGGCCACGAGCAGAACGTCGTCCTAGGGGCGCTCCTGCGCACGGATGACCCCTGCTTCCTGCACTACAGGTCGGGCGCCTTGATGATGGCGCGCGCCCGCCGCGGCGGGGGGGAGACGCCTATCTTCGACACGCTCCTCGGCCTGACCGCGTCCTCTGAAGACCCCGCCTCTGGCGGTCGTCACAAGGTCTGGGGCAGCCGCAGCTTGTGGGTGCCGCCGCAGACGAGCACCATCGCCTCACACGTGCCCAAGACCGTGGGTGCTGCCTTCGCGCTCTCCCGCGCCCGTAAGCTCGGCATCGAGGTCCCTGTCTCCTCGGACGCCATCATGGTGTGCACCTTCGGGGACGCGTCGAGCAGCCACGCGACCGCGCTGGCGGGGATCAACGCCGCGCGCTACTCGGCTCGCGGCGGGCAGCCGACCCCGACCTTGTTCGTCTGTGAGGACAACCGCATCGGCGTCTCGGTGCGCAAGCCCAGCGGCTGGATCCGTGACCGCTTCGGCAAGATGGACGACGTCGCCTACTTCGACGCCCGCGGTGAGATCGACGATGTGTGGGAGGTCGTCGATGAGGCGATCAAGACCTGCCGCGGCTCGCGTCAGCCTGTCTTCCTCCGCATCGACTCCGTCAGGCTCTGGGGCCACGCTGGCTCCGACCTGGAGCTCGCCTATCGCAGCTGGGAAGAGATCGTCGAGATCGAGGCGGAGGACCCGCTGCTCCGGAACGCGCGGCGCCTCATCGAGAGCGGCGCGGCTACCCCTGCAGCGCTGCAAGAGCTCGTGGCCGACACCCGTGAGCGGGTGCGTGCGGCGGCAGAGGAGGCCGCGAGTCGGCCCAAGTTGGCCACGGCGGCTGAGGTGATGGCGCCGATGGCACCCTATGACGAGGGGGCAGTGCGTGAGGATCTGGATCGTGTTCCTGACGCCTCGGCTCGCGGGGAGGCCTTCGGGGGCCGCCTGCCCGAGGAGACGAGCAGCGCTGGTCGCCGCACGCTGGCGGCACACATCAACTCTGCGCTGACAGACGCCATGCTGCGCAGGCCTGAGGTCATGCTCTTCGGCGAAGATGTCGGCAAGAAGGGCGGCGTCTATGGCGTCACGGCCAAGCTCCAGGAGCGCTTCGGTGTGGCGCGGGTCTTCGACACGCTGCTGGATGAGACGACGATCCTCGGCGTGGCCCTGGGCTCAGGGCTCCTCGGCGTGCTCCCGGTCCCTGAGATTCAATATCTGGCCTATGTGCACAACGCGATCGACCAGCTCCGCGGCGAGGCCAGCTCGCTGGGCTTCTTCTCGGAGGGACAGTACGAGAACCCGATGGTCGTGCGCATGGCGGGGCTCGCCTACCAGAAGGGCTTCGGCGGTCACTTCCACAACGAGAACGCCATCGGCAGCCTCCGGGAGATCCCCGGGGTCATGCTCGTGACCCCGGCGCGCGGTGATGACGCGGCGCGGCTCCTCCGCGGCTGCCTCGCGGTGGCACGCTCCCAAGGGCGCGTCGTGGTCTTCCTCGAACCCATCGCGCTCTACCACGAGCGCGACCTCTACGAGGAGGGCGACGGCGCCTGGCTCACGGACTACCCCGCGCCGCTCGGTACATCAGAGGACGCCATCCTCCCGGGCGAGGTCGGGGTCTATTCCGAAGGCTCCAAGGAGCTCTTGATCGCGAGCTACGCGAACGGCCTACGACAGTCCCTGCGCGCCGCCCGTCGCCTGGAAGAGGAGCACGGTGTGAAGGCCCGCGTGCTCGACCTGCGCTGGCTCTCACCGCTCCCGCTCGAGGCCTTCGAGGCGCACGCGCGAGACTGCGCCGGGGTCCTCGTGGCGGACGAGTGCCGCGCGACCGGCGCCGGGGTGGCGGACGCCCTCGTAGCGCACCTCGCGGAGAATCAGTACCCCGGCCGCGTCGGCTCCGTGCGCTCGGCAGACAGCTTCATCCCCTTAGGCCCGGCGGCGGACCTCGTGCTGCTCTCGGAAGACCAGATCGTCGACGCCGCCTTGGAGCTCTGCCGATGACGCGCGTCGCCATCGTCTGCCCGGGCCGCGGGTCCTATTCGGAGAACACCCGGGGTCGGCTCCCGCGTGAGCACCCCTTCGTGCAGCAGGCGGACGAGCTGCGCCGCAGCGCCGGCCTCACGCCGCTCTCCGAGCTCGACCACGAGGGTCCGTACCAAGCTGAGGTCCACCTCGGGGCGATGAACGCGTCTCCCTTGATCTGGCTGACCACGATGATCGAGGCGAGCGAGGCCTTGGAGACGGAGCATTGCGTCGCGGTGCTCGGGAACTCCCTCGGCTGGTACACGGCCTTAGCTGTCGCGGGGGCGCTGAGCTTTGAGGAGGGCTTCCAGCTGGTGCAGGGGATGGCCGAGCTCCAAGAGACCGTGAGCGCAGGCGGCCAGCTCCTCTACCCGGAGGTGGGGGACGACTGGCGCCCCGACTCCGAGCGCATCGAGCACGTCAGCGCCGCGCTCGCCGCCGCAGATGGCGAGGCCTTCCGCTCTATTCGTCTCGGAGGCGTCGCCGTCCTCGCGGGGACAGAGCAGGGCGTCGAACACTTGATGGGCGCGCTCCCGCCGGTGCAGCTCGGGAGGACGCGCTACCCGCTGCGCCTCTTCGGCCACGGCCCCTTCCACACGCCGCTGTTAGAGGAGGTCGCACGCCAAGCGCATGAGCGCTTCGCCGGGCTCAACTGGCAGCGACCGCGTCACACGCTGATCGATGGCCGCGGCACCCGCCACACGCCGTGGTCTGCCGACCCGGCGGCGCTGGCGGAGTACACGCTGGGCGCGCAGGTCGTCGACACCTTCGACTTCAGCAGCGCGCTGCGGGTCACGCTGAGAGAGTTCGCGCCTGACAGACTCGTGCTCCCCGGGCCGGGGAACAGCCTGGGAGGCATTTGCGGTCAGGTCCTCGCCGCAGAGGGCTGGCGTGGTGTGCGCTCGAAGGAGGACTTCGACGCGCTGCAGTCCTCAGAGTCCGCCGTCCTGAGCTCGCTCTGGCGCTGAGCCATGGGCGCGGGCGCGCCCGCTAGGGAGTCCAGAGCAGCGTGTAGCCGTTCGTGGTGTTGAAGCCAGCGCCGCAGGAGATGCCGTTGTCGCGGTACCAGACCTGGTAGTGACGGAGGTCGC
>JAKVCE010000028.1 GCA_022447405.1 Planctomycetota bacterium
TTCGCCGCGGTGTGACCGAAGCGCTCGACGAAGGAGCCGCACGGGACGTGCTCGACGTCGCTCACCTCCAGCACGGCGTCGCCGATGTGTAGGCGGCTCCCGATGGGGAGGTTCTCCTGCGAGAGGTCTAGGTCCACGTGGAGATTGTCGCCGCTCAAGGCCATGTGGTCGGGGTCGCTGTCAGCGAGGGCGCGCAACACGTGGACGTTGATCACGCTGACCTCGTTGCCCGGCTCCGCGTAGGGGCTCTCCGCCCAGCGGTCACCCTCGATCCCGCTCTGGGGGACAACCTCGACTCGCTCCACCCGCTCGCGCTGGCCGGCCGCGCTCCCGTCCGGACGAACGATAAGAGCATCCACGCTCCCTCCATCCTTGGGAGAGGGTTGGAGCGCTCGGATCCAACCATCAAATCTCCAGGACAGGTCGAACAGCACAGCTCACCCTGCCAGGTCGCGCAGCTGATCAAGGACAGTTCGCGGCGCGCCAGACTCCAGCGAACGGACCGCCTCGTCCACTCCGTCAGCCAGGGTGAGGCTGCGACCGGAGGCCTTCAAGATCAGCCCCGCGCCGAGGAGTGCCGCGTTCCGCGCGCCTGACGGTTTGCCCGTGAGCACTTCCTCTGTGATCTCGCCAGCGGCTCTCACGAGGCCCGGCGTGTCCCCCGCTCCCTGGCCTTCGGCCGGGAGGCTGAAGAGGGGCAGCTCTGGCTCCTGCGGGTGCGCGAGACCAAAGTCCTCAGGCTCGACGTTCATGGCGACGAGGTCGCCTTCTATAAGTTCGATCCCTCTGGTGCGCTTGGAGACCAGCGGGATCAGACCGCCTTCGGGACCCTGGAGCGCTAGCGCTCGCGGGTGCTCGAGGCCTGTGACCACCTCGATCGCGGTCCCTAAGACCGGGCCCGGCTGGGCCCCGACCACGACAGAGGACCCGGGAGGCGCGAGCAGCTTCTCCACAGTGGAGAGAGCGGTGCGCACGCCGATGGCCTCCCTGAGCTCACGCAGCTGGACTAACGCAGGAAGCATTCCACTTACAGCGCAGGCTCCGAACCGAGATTTCACGACCCACTCTTCACACTCCGACGAGTCCCAGGTCATGCCACACCCAAGATGTTCCAAGACGCTCGCTGCTGTGAGGCCTCGCTTCGGGGGGACGCAACGGTCCGTGAGCAAGAGGACCCGAGCCCCTGCTCCTGCAGCGATCAAGCCAGCGGCAACGTCTAAGGGGGGCACGCCGTCTTGCCCTTCTGTGGGCGAGCACATGGAGACCAGGCCGGGCACCTCTGTGCAGGGGACTGTGGCGCGCGCGCGGGCCGCTGCGGCGAAGCCGCGGAGCTCTTCGACGGTCGTCCCTTTGGCCTTCAGGCTCACCAAGAAGGCCGCCATTCGAGCGCTCGACTCGTCGCCTGCGAGGATGACCTCAAAGGCGCGCTGAGCCTCTTCAAGGCTCAGATTGCGGAGGCTCTTCTGGCCTGGGCCGATGACGCGCAGTAGATCACGCAGGTTCATGGTGCGGATTGGGTGCTGATATACCCGGTATACGGGAGGGTCCGTTTGCGGTAAATCCCGTAGGGAACCGAGGTTAGCTTACTCGCGGTGCCTTAGGGGCACAATCATCCGGAAGGTTCATCAGCTGAAATGGGACTTCCCATAATTCGGCTTATTGAATACGGTATTCGGCCCCCACGCTTTCGCCGTCCCCACCATGCTGCTACGTACCGCTAGCCTTCTAGGCATAGTCACCCTCTTGGCTTTCCTCATAGGTCCCCCCTGGGGAGGCAAGAAGTACGTCTATTCAGCCCCAAAGGAGCACATCCTCCTAGCAAAGCACAATGATCCTGGGCGTTACTTCCCATTATCGTGGAGTCATAAGGTCCACGTGCTGGAGTCCAGGCATTACCGCCTTTACACGACCCTGCTCAACTCAGACGAGGCCCGCACCTTCCTCGATCGTGAGCTAGAGCCTATCTACAGCGAGTTCCAGCGCTTCTTCCCCTTCCCACCCTCTGCATCAGAGAAGCCCCTCGCGGTCGTGCTCCTTACGGACCGAGAGGAGTACATCCGCTGGACCACCCGGCAGACAGGCTGGAGCCCCAGGGAGGCGAGAGCCACCTCCGGCCACGCCTGGGGAGACTACATCGCGACCTACCGTGGCTCAGACCGCGCGGGACAGCGGACCTTGAGGCACGAAGCCGCGCACCAACTCCTCACCCAACGCCTCGGGGTAAAGAACAACAGCGCGTGGTTCCACGAAGGGCTCGCTGTCCACTTCGAGCGGCGAGGCCGGCAGTTCGACGGCCCCTTCCTAACCAGCCTGCGGGAGATCATCTCGAGCCCTCACCTCTTGCACTCTGGGCACTCCGGCTCCGCGAAGGTCCGCTACGCCCTCGCGGGAGAGGTCGTCGGCTTCCTCGCCACGGGCACTTGGCAGCGGCGCTTCCCTGAGCTCTTGGGCGAGCTGCGCAGACCCAACCACACGACGAACCCAGTCGCTTACTGGGAGGGCGTGTTCAGGAGGGTCTACAACACGGACATCGAAGGGATCGAGTCCGCCTGGCGCTCTGCCAGACGCTGAGCAACAGGTTCGCGCGGAGCGCGCTCACTCGTCTTCGTCGTCACCCTCTTCGGAGTCCTCACCCTCGTCGTCACCCTCTTCTTCGATGGGCACCTCTGCCGGGTCGAAGGGGACCAGCGGCGCGAGGAGCGAGTCATCGCGGGGTCGGATGTGAGCGAAGTAGAGCTCGTCCTGCTTGTCATAGACGAGGTCGCCATCGACCACCGTGTACTGCACGAAGGTCTGGTAATGGAGCAGGTCTCCGTCCGTGACGATGAGGTCACAGTCCTTGCCGACCTCCAGCGTCCCGACGCGGTGGCCTACGCCGAGGAGCCTCGCCGGGACCGTGGTCACTGAGGCGAGGCCAGCGTCGTCGGGCAAGCCCCCGCGAATCGCGAAGCCCACCTCGATCGGGAGGTGCATGATGTCTCTGCCCGCGATGCCGCCGAGGTCGATGCCTCGAGAGCCGGGGATAATCGCCACCTGCACGCCGTGCGAGTGAAGGATCGCTGCGTTCTCGATGCTGGAGCCGCCCTCCGCGACGAGCTGCTCATCCTTCGAGCGCCTGGTGCGCGGGGTGAGCACAGCCATCGCGCCCGCGCGACCGAGCTCATCAGCGACGACCCAACCCTCACGGCAACCCGTGATCACGGGGCGGAAGCCGAACTCCATCGCGACCCGAGCGATACCGGAGAGGTCGTCTTGGTAGTCCGCGCTGAATCGAGCGAAGATCTCGCCCCGCAAGACGGCGAGCATCGTCGAGTCCACGCCAGACTTAGAGGGCTCCTTGAGCTCCTTGTCCTTCTTCACGTCGACCTGCCATTGCCGGTACGTGCGCAGATACGCCGCCGCGCCCGCGAGCTTCTCGCGCGCGCTGCGCTTCGAAGCCGCCGTCCCCCAAGAGACTGTGCTGAGGGTCTTGCCGCCGATCACGACGCCGTCAAAGTCGTAGTCTCGGCTGAAGTTGCCGGGCACATAGCGCTTGAGCTTCGCGGTCGAGGAGGTCTGTCCAGTGGTTGTGATCCCTGCCGCGAGCCCGAGGAGCATGTTGCGGTTGAACATGTCGATCGAGTCACGGTAGTCACCGCCGCCGCCGAGCAAGCCAGAGGAGGAGAAGGCGACCATCCCGGGGTAGACGCGCCCGTTAGGCACGTTGGACGCGTCGAGGATCTCGAGCTCATAGCCGCGCTCGTCAGCCGGGACCTCACGGTCATAGTCGAGCCCAGGCACCTCGAAGTCGTCATAGCCGATGGCCACGATCTTCCCGTTCTTGGCGAGCAGCCGGCCGTCACGCAACACCTCTCCGTTACCCGTGTGGATGTCCGCGCCCAGGACGACGAGGTAGCGATCCTTGGGCTCCTTCTCCTCTTCTTCTGCCGCCGCCTCTTCGTCATCGATGAGCGGCGCCGCGCCGAACGCAGGCAATGAGGGGGAGAGGGCGAGGGCCACGAGGGCCAAGACAAATCGTGCTTGGAAACGGATCATCGGTCCACCTCACCAGTGATGAAGTCGCCCTCCATAAGGACGGCCTCGAGGTTGGTCGTCGCGGCGAAGGGGTCGCCGTCGAAGAAGAGAATGTTCGCGTGCTTGCCCTCGTCGAGGCTGCCCACGTGTTCGTCGACCCGAAGCACCTCAGCGCCGTTCAAGGTCATCGCGCGCAGCGCCGCCTGCGAGTCAAGGCCGTCCCGGACGAGCTGCCCGACGTCGCGCAGCCAAGACTCGTGCGCGCCCGTTGAGTCTGAGGTGGGCACGAAGGTCACCTTCGCCCCAGCGGAGAAGAACTCTGCCGCCATGCTCCTGCGGCGTAAGGTCCCGGGGTGATAGCTGAAGGCGGGCGTCATGATGACGTGTCGGTCCTTCAGCGCCTCCTGCTCTTTCACGTGGAAGAGGTCCGACTCCCTGGAGATCGGGACGTGCAAGGACCACTGGACGTCCTCCTCACCGAGGGCGTCCAAGAAGTGGACGTAGTCAGAGGACTTGCTGATCCCGATGAGCGCGGTCAGCTCTCCCTCACGAAGCGAGGCGAAGGCCGCAGCGGCGGGCTTCGGGACGAGCGGGGTGTAGGGCTTCTTCAGCTCCTCTTTCGCCTTGTCGGCCTTCTCTTTGTCATCGTCCTTGGCGTCTTTCTCGAGCTTCTCCCGATCCTTCTCCCACTTCTCGCGGTTCTTTGTCTCCTTCTCCTTGTGCTCGTCGGCCTCCTCGAAGCCCTTCCTCCAAGTCTTCTTCGAGGTCGAGTCGGAGCGCATCATGGCCTTCATGTACACGTCATCTCGGAGGATGCGCGCGTCCCCAGAGCCCCAGGTGCGCACCGCCACCGCGCGGCCGGGGATTCCGGTGCCGGCGGGGTAGAGGCCGACCGTACCGACACCCGCCTCGAGGACATCCTTCGAGATGGCGCCGGTGTAGAGCTCGCCGGAGACCTTCCGCTGCGGGTTCAGCCCGCTCGGACCACGACTCGAGAGACCCATCCTCGAGTACGGGTTCACGAGCGCAGGGGTGGCGACCCAGCCCGGGTCCTTGTCGATCACGGGGATCCCGCTGTCGATCGCGAGGTCCTCGCCGATCATGACGATCTTGTCGCCCTCAATGAGGATGACGGCGTGCTCGATCGTCCCGTGGGAGATCGTCTCCGCGCGCTCGACCTGAACAGCAAAGAGGTCGCCCGCTTGAGCGTTTGGCTGGAGGGCCATGAGGCCCGCGAACAAGAGCAGTTGAGTGGTTCGATTCTTCATGGTTCTTCTCACTCGGGAAGCCAGGCCTAGAAGAAGGCCTGCGACTCCTCCCGGTCGAATTGCAGGTCGCCGTCAATCCAGACACGCATCACGCGCGTCCGGGTGTCCAGCGGGTCTCCGTCGTAGAGCACGACGTCGGCGTCCTTGCCGACCTCCAGGCTCCCGACGCGTTCAGCGAGCCCGAAGGACTCGGCGGGGTGAATGGTGAGGGCGCGGAGCATCCGATAAGGGTCTCCGCCGAGGCGAGCGGTCATCGCGCCCTGGAGGAAGAACTCCTCCTGGGGGATCACGCTCGAGTCAGTGTTCAAGGAGAAGAGCGGCACCCCGGCGGCGTCGTACTCCGCCCCCGTGCCGTTCATCCGCCCGTTGCGGCTCGAGAAATAGTCCATCGTCCGCGGGCCGTGGTTCACCGGGACTCCCCACTCGGCGATCGCCGAGGCGGCCTTCCATCCGTCGAAGCTCCCGTGGCTGATGACGCACTGGGTGTCGTACTTGCGACTCCACATGCGCGCCGTGTTCACGACTCCTTCGGAGCCGGCCGTGTGGATCAAGACAGGGAGCTCGCGATGCATCACCTTCTCGAGGCTCTCGAGCGCGGGGTCTCTGCGCCCTTCGCGCCGCGAGCCGAGGGCCTTGCCCGCCACGTCCTCAAGGGTCCAGCCCATCGAGGCGCGGCAGTTCCCCCAGCCCTCTGTGCCTGCGCGGCGGGCGGGGTTGGAGTCTTGGGCGACCTTGAGACCGCCCACTCGCTTCCAGACGACCTCTTCGAAGCTGCCTGAGGTCTTCGTCTTATAGAGCACGCCGAAGCCAGACATGTTCGTGCCAGAGCCCGGGATGCCGAGGAGGCAGGTGACTCCTGAGGCGCACGCCAGCTTGACCAACCTGTTCGCCGGACGCAGCGCGGGGTGCGCGCGGAGCTCCGGGTTCACCGAGTGCACCATGTCGTTGGTGTCCCCGAAGCCGCCAGAGTGAATGTGCGTGTGGAGGTCGACCATGCCGGGCATCGCCCACATCTCGTCCTCCTCTCGGAGCGTCCAGCCCTCAGGCACCTCGCGCAGCTCGCCGACGTGAGTCAGCGCGCCGTCCTCGATCCAGACCATGCCCGGCGCGTGGACGGCGTCCTCCGCGTTCATCGTGAGCACCTTCGCGCAGCGGATCGCGATGCCTTCACCGACGGGGGCTGAGAGCGTCAAACAGAGGAGTCCTGCGAGCCCTACCACTGTCGCACCCCCTCTCGGTCCGCGCCGCGCTCACCGCGGACATCAGCCGCGAGCTCGCCCTCGACCCAGACCATCTCGACGGCGCTCCTCGGGTCGGAGGGGTCCCCGGTAACCACCACGATGTCGGCATCTTTACCCTCCGAGAGGGAGCCGATGCGGTGATCGATCCCCGCCACCTCAGCGGGCACGATCGTCACGCCGCGCACCGCGGCGAAGTGCGTGTTGTCGAAGCCGTAGCGCACACCCATCGCCGACTGCAAGGGCAGCTCCTCTTGCGGGACCACAGGAGCGTCCGTGTTGAAGCCGATACGCGGGTGGCCCTCCTTCTGGAAGCCCCACGCGGACCCCTCGACGCGTCCGTCCTTCGGGTAGGTGTTGACGCGGGGCCAGAGCACCTCTCGCGGTCCGAGGATCGCGGCGACGCCGAGCTCTTCTGCGCGCTTCGAGAGCGGCCAACTGTCGAAGGAGCCGTGGTCGATGTAAGCGTCGAAGCCGAACTCCCCGCTGAGGATGTTCAGCGACGCCAGGACGACCTGGTAGTACTGCGTGTGCGTGGAGATCTGCGTCCGCTTCGCCTCGAGCTCGCGGAAGATGTCGAGGTGCAGGTGCCGCTCAGGGCGCTCTCCCTCGCCGCGCTCATAGGCCTCCCAGCGCCGGGCGTAGGCCTGGCCCTTCCGGAGGGTCACGCGGATGTGATGGTTCATCAGCGTGCGCTGCATCCCGTAGCCCCAGCGCTTGGGGTTGTCACCCTGCGCGATCTTGAGAGAGCCGGGGAAGCGCACCAGCGCGTCCTCGTAGCCGCCCGGTCCCGTCTTGAGCAGGACGCCTTGGCCGCCCATGTTCGACCCCGACCCAGGGATGAAGAGGATCGTCGTCACCCCTGCAAGCATCCCGAGCTTCATCCGGTCGTTGTGGGGGATGACGTTCGCGCTCGCGCGCAGTCCGGGGTTGCACTGGAAGACCGTGTCGTTGAGGCCGGAGCCCGCGATGTGCGAGTGCAGGTCCACCATCCCAGGCATGATCCAGCGATCACCGAGGTCGTGCTCGACGGCGCCTTCGGGGACCTCAACCTCCCCCCTGGTTCCGACGGCCTCGATGCGGCCGTCACGGAAGACCAAGGCGGCGCCGTTGATCGTCTCGTCACCCTCGGCGCCGCAGATGAGCGCCTTCTGGGCATAGAGGACCTGCGCGGTCTCTTGCGCCGACGCCGGGAGCGCCCACGCACAGAAGAGCAGCGCCAGCGCGCTGCGCGCCGGCCTCCTCATCCGAGCTGTCCTCTGATTCGTGATTACCAGCGCCTCCGCTGCACGGCCGGGTCGTAGACCTTCTGGCCCTCGATGAAGACGGTCTCCACAGAAGAGCGCGGGTCAGCCGGGTGCCCTGTGATGATGAGCACGTCGGCGTCCTTGCCAGGCTCCAGGCTCCCGACGCGCTTGTGGATGCGCGCTGTCGTCGCGGGAATGATCGTGAGCCCGCGCACCGCCTCGAGGTTGGTGTCGTCGAAGCCGTAGCGCATGCCGATCCCCGCCTGAAGCTGCAGCTCCTCTTGCGGGATCACGGGCGAGTCGGTGTTGAAGCCGATCATCTTGTGACCCATCTGCTGGTAGCCAGCCGCGACGCCTTGGATGCGCTCAGGGTTGCTGCCGCTCCAGTTGATGAAGCTCGCGGTCGGGACGTCGATGTTCCGGGGGCCGAGGATCGCGTTGACCCCAGCCTCATACGCGATGTCGCCCGCGCGCCAACCGTCAAAGGTGCCGTGGTCAATGAAGACCGGGACGCCCATCTCCTTGGCGATCATCCGGATCGTCATGTTGACGACCTGATAGATCTGCGTGTGAGTGGAGACGCGGATCTCATCAGCCATAAGGGAGCGGAACACCTCGAACTGGATGTCCTTCTCCGGGCGCTCGCCCTCTCCGCGCTCGTAGGCCTCCCAGCGCTTCGCGTAGGCGACGCCGCGGCGGAAGGTGTTGCGCGTGTTGTAGTTCATGAAGGAGCGGCCGACGCCGAACATGAAGCGCTCGGGGTTGCCCGCCTGCGCGAGCTTCATCGAGCCAGGGTTCTTGATCTCCATCTCCTCGTAGGTGGGCAGGGCGGTCTTCACTAAGACGCCTTGACCGCCGACGTTCGTGCCTGAGCCGGGGATGAAGAGCACGCTCGTGACGCCGCCGGCGACGCCGCGCTTGAGCGCGCCGTACTCCGGGACCACCGCGGTGGAGGCCCTGATCCCAGGGTTGGTCAGGTAGACCATGTCGTTCAAGTCGAAGGTGCCCGCCACGTGGCAGTGCAGGTCGACCATCCCAGGCATCACCCAGTTCTCACCCGCGTCGAAGACCGCATAGCCCGCCGGGATCTCAGTCTTGGACTTGGGCCCGACCGCCTCGATCTTCCCGTCGCGGATGAGCACCACGGCGTTGTTCACGACCTGCGGACCCTCGAGCGGCACGCAGAGCGCCTTCTTCGTCAGGATGGCGAGGCCGCCCTCAGCGCCCGGCTCTCCCGGGGTGGCGGGGACAACCTCGGAGGCGCTCGCACCTGTAGTCGCGATCGCGACAGCGACGAGCAATGAGCCGATCTTTTTCATGGTGTCTCTCATGGTTGAGCTCCTCACTCGATCTCCTCTCCAGCGACCCACACCCGCTCGACGTTCGAGCCGAGAGAGAGCGGGCTGCCGTCCAAGAGCAGGACGTCTGCGTCGAGGCCCGGCTTGAGCGAGCCCACGCGGTCGTGGATGCCCAGGATCGCCGCGGCGTCAGCCGTCAAAGAGCGCACGGCGACCGTCGGCGAGAGGCCGCTCTGGACGCCGGAGGTGACGTAGTAGTGGAGGCCCGCCGCGCCCTCTTCGGCCTTGCTGCCGAAGGCGACCGGGATGCCGCTCCGCGAGAGCGAGACCGCTCCTGAGGTTGAGGTGGGCATCACGCCCGTGACCTTGCCTTGGATGCTGCTCGCGACGCTCGCTGCGCCGCTGGCGTCAACGAGGACAGGCTTGATCCCGTACGCGTTGCATGCGGCGACGCAGTCGAGGATCTCCTTGGAGCGGCTGACCGAGATCATCACGCGGCCTCGGCCCTCCATGGCGGCCCTGATGGGCTCCTGCATGGGATCGAGCTTCGGCTTCTTGGGGTAGCCCTTCGGGGCCGGAGGCGCGGACTCACCCTTCTTGAGCTTGGGGCGCTTCGCGACCCGGTACTCCTCCGAGGTGCGCTCGAGGCTCACCTCGACGGCGCCCTCTCCCACCTTGGCGGTGCCCTTGAAGGCGATCCCGTCGGTGTTGCTCTCCTCGGTCGAGCCCTCAAAGCTGACCTCGCCCTCAGGCGCGAGGCCGCTCATCTTGATCCCGTGCTCGACCCGCTCGCCCGTGAGGTCAACGACCTCAGCAGAGACCGCGTCGCAGCGCAGGCGGCCCGTGATCGACTCGCCGTCTTGGCTGAGCTGGAGGCGGAAGCGCGCGCCGTCAGACTCGCCCTCCCAGACACCGGTGAGGCTGAAGGGCGGGATGGACTTCGGCTTGCGAGGCTTCTTCTCCTCCTCTTCTTCTTCCTCCTCTTCCTCCTCTTCCTCTTCCTCTTCGTCTTCCTCCTCCTTCGGAGGCTCTGGGCGCCAGGCCGCGACGGCCTTGGCGTACTCGTCCCAAGACTTCTTGTAGTCAGCGCCCTTCTTGAGCGCCTGTCGCACGGCGTTGCCCGCAGAGGCGGGGTCCGAGCTCACCCAGTTGAGGTAGATGACCGCCGGGTCCTTGATCACCATCTCCCCGAGGCTGGAGGCCGCGGGCTTGTAGGCGGTCGCGAGCGCGGCGTTGCCCAAGGAGCGCTGCGTCAGGGAGACAGTCGTCACGCCGGCCTTGGCCACGCGCTTGTCCGTCTCATCGCCCGGCTCGAAGAGCCTCGCCATGCCGACGCTGCTGCTCGGAGCCCGCTGAGAGCCCTCGAGACCGAGGTGCCCGCGCGCGTCGATCATGCCGGGCATCGCGGCCGCTCCGCGGACGACGCGGCAACCTGCGGGGTGCGCGACGGCGCGCCCGACCTCTGCGATCTTCCCGCCAGAGATGAGCACTTGCCCAGGCGAGAGCACCTCGCCGTCGCCGATGTGGAGCTCGTCCACCTCGAGGACGTACGTGGTCTCAGACTCAGACTCCCAAGAGAGCTCACCGTCGACCCAGGTCGCGAGGACGCTGGTGGTGGCCTTCGCGGGCGACCCGTTGAGCACGACGACGTCCCCGTCTTTGCCAGCAGCGATGCTGCCCACGCTGTCGGAGACGCCGAGGACCCGCGCCGCGGAGAGGGTGATCGCGCTGAGCGCGTTCGCCTCGGAGAGGCCGCGCTCTGCTGCGAGCGCAGCAGAGAAGAGGGTGCGGGTCGCGCTGCGGTTCGAGATCGCGAACTCGACGCCCGCTTCGGCCAGGGCGGCCGCGTCAGGTGCGTTGTCCCAGCGCGCGTCCGGGCCCTTGCCGCGGTCCGCGAGGCTCGCTTGGGTGTCGACCTTCAAGACGACGCGCGCGCCAGCGGCGGCGATCTCTGCCGCGAGCTCGCCCGCATCCGTCGCGCCGTCGATGACAAGCGGCACCTCGTTCGCGGTCGCGAAGCCGAGGAGCGCCTGGATCTCTGCGACGCTCGCGGCGCCGAGGCGCCAAGCGCCGCTGGACTCGATCCAGTCAGCGAGAGCAGGGCCCACGGCCGCGCCGTACTCGTCGGCGCCCTCGCCGCCCTTGGCGTATGCGAGGAGCTCTTCGAGGGCGATGACCGCTCCCATCGTGGAGGCGGGCAGCTGCTTTTGTGGGACGCCGATGCCGACGTCCACCGTGGCGGGGATCGGCGGCTCCCAATAGCCCGGCGTGCTGCGGGCCTCGGAGGTGATCGCGCCGTGCAGGGACGAGCCAGCGCTCATGACCCGAGACTCGCCGCGCTTGTCCTTGAGCTTCACGACGGCGCTCTGGCCGGCGATCAGGCGACCGCGCGCAGGCGCCACATAGGCCGTCGTAACGCCCGCCCGCGAGTACGAACCGTAGCTCGTGAAGGGGTTGAAGTTGTCCTCTGCGCGGACGCCGAGGTCGGCGGTGCGCGGGGAGGCGTCCGTGTCTCCGAGGGTGGAGTCAGCGGCGACGATGCCGGGGATGATCACGGCGTCGGGGCCGTAGTCGATCTCGGTGGCGCCAGCGGGGGTCTCGAGGTCGGCGCCAGCGCTGACGATCTTGCCGTCGCGCATGAGCACCGCCCCGTCTTCGAGCACGACCCCGCCCTCTACGAGGTGAACGGTGCCGGCGCGCAAGACGACCGGACCGTCACCGCTCGCGAGGAGCAGGGGTGCGAGGAGGCTTAGGAGCTGCATCGACCTCAGCCCTCCTCTCCGTCGTCGCCTTCGCCGTCACCCGCGTACTCTTCGTCAGAGGCCTCGGGGTCCTGGGGCTCGGTGTTGTCCGGCGCGACGCCCTCTTCGAGGTGGCGCACGCGAGAGTCGGTGGCGCGGTCATAGACGGCCTCACCCTCGATGACGACGCGCTGCACGACGCCGTCCACGGAGAAGGGGTCAGCGCTGTAGAGCACGACGTTCCCGTCCATTCCGGCGCTCAGGGTGCCGACGCGCTTGGCGACGCCGAGGATCTCAGCGGGCGTCACCGAGATGGCGCGCATGGCGTCCTCTCGGCTCATGCCGTGGGAGACGCAGCGCGCTGCCTGGTAGGCGAGGCTCTGCGTCGTCGAGTTCGCCGAGCGCAGGGCAAAGCGCACGCCAGCGTCCGCGTAGACCTTGGGGATGAAGATGTCCTCCATCTCGTCGGTCTCCTCGTCGATCTCCGAGCGGGTCAGCGAACCAGTGATGATCACCGGGAGGCCGCGCTCGGCGATCCACGCCGCGGCGCGGTCGCAGTCACCAGAGACCACGAGGGTGGTCTTGTGCAGGAAGCCGTTCGACTCGGCGACCTCGATCGCGACGCGCACGTCCATCGCGCTGCCACAGTAGATGAAGGCCGGGATCTTGCCCTCGACGAGGGAGACGAGGGGCGCCTGCTTCTCGTCAAGCTCCCAGCGCGGGACGAGCTTCATGCCCTCGACCTTCCAAGCCGAGCAGTCGAGGTCGCGACCCTTCATGGTCTCCTCGTCAGGCTCGCGGCCCTGATACATGGCCTCGCGCTTGGCGTAGTCATCGCCGGCTTTCGCGGCGGCGACCGTGTCCTCGAGGTAGCGCTTGAGCCCCGTGAAGGCTCCGCGCAGGGCCTGCGCCTGGGTCGCGCGGGACTTGCCGCGCTTCGGCGAGGCCGCGAGGACGATGCCAGCGCGGGGCTTGACGCTCATCTCCTCGACGGTTCGCCCAAAGGGCTTCACGACATGTCCCCTCGCGCCGATCACGCAGGCAGAGCCCTGCTGAACGTTGATCGTGGTGATCCCAGAGCGGAGGTAGTTCTCGAAGGTGACGTTGACCGGGTCGATCGAGTCGCGGACGTCGAGGAAGGGCGCGACGTCCACGTTCTCGTTGGGACGATCCATCCCGCCCGAGGTGATCGCCTCGACGAAGCCGGGATACGCGACGAGGTCGGAGGCGTCGAGGTGCTCTGCGTCCCAGGGCGCGTCGACGTCTTTGCCGACCGCCGTGATGCGACCGTTGACGATCACGATCTTGCCGTCCTCGATCACCTCACCGGTGAGGGTGACGATCTTGCCGGCTTCGATGACGAGCTTGCCGTCCGCGGCGTTGGCCTGCGGGGCGGCGGCGAGGAGGATGAGAGAGAGGAGTGCGCTGGAGTGCTTCATGGTTCTAAGGGCGCGGCTGGTGAGGTGGATCATCGGTCGGTGTCTCCTCCGACGAGGGTCGCGCCTTCAAGCACGACGCCCACCGGGCGAGTGGTGAATTCAAAGGGGGTCCCGTTCCACAGGACTAGGTCTGCGTCGCGGCCTGCGGCGATCGTGCCGACGCGGTCGGAGACGCCCATCAGGCCTGCGGGGACCGTGGTCACAGCGGCGAGCGCTGCGTCAAAGGGGAGGCCGCCACGGCGTGCGTAGGTGGCCTGTTCTGCGAGGGTCGCGCCGCTCTCGTAGCCCGCGTGGGCTGAGAGCGCGACGGACACGCCCTCCTCGTGGAGCTTCGCGGCGGTGTCCATGCTCATGAAGGCGCCGTCCGTGGTGCGTCCAGCCGCCGGGAGCGGCGGCAAGCACACGGCGGCCTTTGAGCGGACGAGCAGCGCGGGTTCACGCCAAGCCTCTGCGGCAGCATCGATGACGAGGCGCATGGTCCCCATCCCCTCTGCAGCCATCTCTTCAGCGAGGAAGACCGCT
>JAKVCE010000280.1 GCA_022447405.1 Planctomycetota bacterium
CTGAGCTCCGGTCCTTCCTCCGTCGCAGAAAGCTCCTCTTCGAGGCGCGCAGGCTCCTCTTGCAGGGCGCGCCAGACGAGGCCTTTGACCGCCTCCGTGAGCCGACGCTCTCGCTCTCATCAGAGGCGGACGCTCTCAGGGAGCGTGTGGTGGGGATCTTGTGTCGAGAGGCCGCCAGGCTCGCAGATGAAGGCGATGTGGGCTTGGCGAACCGATACCTAGACCGGGTCGCCTCGGCGGACCCGCTCCTCGCGCGGCGCTGGCGCGCTAGGGTCATGGCGGCGGAGAGCGCGGTGGTGGAGCGTGAGCGCCGAGGGCGCATCACGGAGGCCTTGTCGGGCGTCTTAAGAGACATGCGCCGAGAGGGTCACGCGGACGAGGCGGGGTCGGCGCGCGGCTTCCGCCTCATCCTCGACGACTTGGGGGAGTTCCTCGTGCCGCTGCGTGAGGAGTTTAGCCTGGGGCACGCGCGCGCTGGTCGGGCTGACTTCGGGGTCATGGCAGACTTGGAGGCGTTGCACGTGCGCTTTTGCGTGCGAGAGTCCTTCCATGGAGGGCACCGCTGGTGCGTCGCGCCTGTCGAGCGTGCCGCGCTCCGGGTGCGCGGGGAGACCGTAAGCGAGGACGGCGTCGTGCTCGAGCCGGGCCTCCTCTTAGAGCTCTCACCGAGCGTTCGCGTAGAGGTGGAGGGCCTCGGAGAGGGGGCGAGCAGCATCGCGCTCCGGCTCAAGGGCGGGGTTGAGTGCGAGGGCGCGACCCGGCTGCTCCTCATGGGGCGCGGCGCGGCGGGGGAGCTCACGCTCGGCCGCGAGGTGAGCGCCTCGCTCCGCGTCGCGGGCCTCGAGGAGGAGCTCAGCTTGCGCCTGACCGAGGAGCTGCAGCTCTGCCTCCGCTCTCGAGCTCCGCTCCGAGTGGGCGGCGGAGCTTCAGGCGAGGCCGCCGCGGACGGCGCGCTCTCGCTCCCGGTCCCTCCCGCGAGCCACGTCGACGTCTTGGTCGGGGCCAGCCGAGACGGGAGACCCCCCTATGGGGTGATGCTGGCTCCGCTCACGAGCACGAGAGGGGCAGAGGGGGCTGACAGGTCCTAAGATGTCCCGCTGCGAGCGACGATCATGATGGATTGGGAGACTTTCTATCAGAGGTTTCGGACCCCTGACTTTGTGCCTGGGTACGAGATCCTGCACCGCCTGGGCGGGGGCGCCTTCGGCGAGGTGTTCAAGGCGCGCAAGACCTCGATCGGCAAGACCTACGCCATCAAGTTCCTCAAGCTGGATGAGGAGACGCAGCGGAAGATGGTTGAGCGCGAGCTCGAGCAGGTCCGCCACCTCGCGGGGATCGATCACCCCAACCTCGTCTCTATCGAGGATATGGGTGTGGTGTTGGACGTGCCCTACCTCGTGATGGGCTACGCCGGTGAGGAGACCCTCGCGCGGAAGCTCAAGTCCGGCCCGCTCTCGCATCGCGACGCGCTGCTCTACTTTGTGCAGGCCGCCCGCGGCGTCTCTGCCCTGCACGACCGGCGGCTCGTTCACTTCGACCTCAAGCCCTCGAACGTGTTTCTGCGCGGAGAGGTCGCGAGGGTCGGAGACTACGGCCTCGCGAAGCTCATGGGGGAGAGCGACATGACTCTCAGCGTTGGACGTGGCACGCCGCAGTACATGGCGCCCGAGATCCTGAAGGGGCGCGCTGACCACCGTGCAGACATCTACTCGCTCGGGGTGATCCTCTATGAGGCGCTGGTGGGCGCGGTCCCTTTCGAGGCCACAGGCAGCGGCCCCATCCCGCTCCGAGACGCCGGCGCTGAGGTCGAGCTGCCAGACGGAGTGTCCGAAGACTTCTTAGAGCCTTTGCAGCGCGCCCTCGATGTGGACCCTGATGCTCGGCACGAGACGGTCTCCGAGCTCCTCGCTCACCTAGGCCAGACCGCTCAGGCCGGGGAGGGGATCCTGGTCGATGCCAGCGGCGCCTCCGTCCACCCGCAGGCGGAGCCTGACGAGGGCGAAGAGTCCACCCCCGACCCGTCGGCGGAGGAGGACCCTACACCCGCTCCGGCCCCGCCGAGGTCAGGCGCCAAGGAGACCATCCCGGTCCCGCCAGCCTCGCGCGGCGGCATCATCAGCGGGATCGGGGCGGGGCTCGTCCTCGCCGTCGAGGTCCTGTTCTCGCTTATCGGGGGCGGGCTGCGCTGGGCCTTCGCGGACCGGGAGGCGGCGTCGAACGCCCCCGTCATCCAGCTCGGGCGCGTCGTCATCTTGCTCACTGTGCTCTTCTCCGCTGGCGCGATGCTGCTCTTCGCCATCTCTAACCTCGCCTCCTGACCATGGCTGACTGGACCCCGGACATCGAGCGCCTGCAGAGCTATGACGACGAGGAGTGGATGCGCGTGGAGCGCGAGTACTGCGGCCGCCTGATGGCCTACGTCGGGCGGAGGATTGACGACGCGCAGGCGCGAGAGGACGTGGTGCAAGAGGTGTTCCTGGGAGCCGTGCGAGGGATCGCCTCCTTCGACGCGATCTACACCTTCGAGCAGTACCTCTTTGGCATCTGCCGCAACCGCACCATCGACCACCTGAGGCGCAGGAGCGCCCGCGGCGTCGGGGCTGCGCAGGAGTCGAACGAGAGCCTCCCCGGCTTGGACGACCTGATGAACGAGGAGGAGACTCCGAGCGGCGTCGTGAGCGAGCGCGACCTCGCGAGCCAAGGGCAGGCTCTGCTCGTGGAGGTCCTGAGGGAGTGGGTGCAGGAGACCTGGCAACTGGGAGAGTTCACGCGCTTGATGGTGATTGAGGCTCTCTTCCACGGCGGCTGGCGAAACCGTGACACTTGGAAGCGCTTTGGGCTCAAGGACGAGACCGCTGTGGCAGGGATCAAGTTCAGGGCGTTGAAGCGGCTGCGCCTCCTCGCAGAGCGCAGGGACCCGACCGGCGCCCTCTTGCCGAGCCTCGCTGAGGCGACGGGGGATGGCGTGACGCACCTCGAGCTCGGCGTGATGCAGGCTTGGAAGTCTGGGCGCGTCAGCTGCCCAGCGCGCTACTGGGTCGCGCGGCTCATCGCTGGCAACCTGCCGGACGAGCCCATGCAGTTCGTGCGCTTTCACCTCGACGAGATGAAGTGCGAGTTCTGCCTCGCCAACCACGAGGACCTCGCGCGCGGTGAGGCAGCTGGCGAGGACCCCTTCCTGGATCGCATGCAGGCCTCCACCGTGGAGTTCCTGCGCTCCCAGATCGCGCGTCCGGAGCAGGGCGGGGAGTAGCTGGGCTCAGCGCTCCCTCAAGGAGCGCGCTGCGGTCCGCCCGAGGGCCGCGGGAGAGGAGGGCTCTTGGAGATCAGAGCGGACCTCCGTCGGTCTGCAGGAGGTGGCGCAGCCCCTTTTAGGCCGTGATCTCGTAGCATGGGCGGCTCAAATCAGACCCCCGGCCCACGAGATCCCTCCCATGTACACAGCCCCCAGGCTCGCTCTCCTCTTCCTCCTCGCCGCCCCCTCTGCCGCTTCAGCGCAGGGCCTCGAGCCTGCGCTCGAAGCGGTGAAGACCGAGAATGTGAGAGCGGACATCCACTTCATCGCCTCTGATGAGATGCGAG
>JAKVCE010000281.1 GCA_022447405.1 Planctomycetota bacterium
GATCGAGCCTGTGCGGGTGTCGAGCACGTACACCTGGTCTGGGCGCTGCTGCGCGACGGCGGGGGCCGCGAGGCAGAGGAGGCCCAGGGCGAGGGGCAGCTTGGCAGTGAGCGTGTTGGCGAGTCGCATGATCGTTGCGGGGAGCTTCGCGTTGAAGGGGTTGAAGGTGGCGGTGGTCATTGGACTTCCCTCCAGAGCCAGACGAATCTGCGGCGGAGGACGTCGTCGCCGAAGCGAGCCTTGAGCTCGTCCTCAGCTTCGCCGCAAGCCGTCTCGATCCCTTCGAAGTTCGTTCCGAACTCCTGCACCAAGACGTCGAGCTGGCGGCGCGCGGAGTCTTTCTTGCGCTGGTCCTGCGGCCCCCAGTCGGCGGTCGCGTACATGTAGTAGGTGAAGGCCAGCTGGAACTTGTAGCCGTACCAGTCACAGGTCCACTTATCGACATCCTTCGAGTTGGAGATCGCGTTGAGGGTCTCGATGACTTTGTCGAACTCTGCTGCGTCAGCTGCGGCGCCGGGGACGATGTTGATCTTCCCAGCTTCGCCCTCGATCCAGCCCGTCACCCCGCGGCAGTAGCCGAGGACGACCTGCTTGGTCGGGCGACCTTCGATGTCCATGAGCTCCCTCAGGATCTCAAGGGACTCGGAGACCTTCTGCTGGGCCAAGAGCGCCTGGGCGAGCTCCGGGCGGAGGTACTTCTCGATCGTGTTGCGCTCGTTCGCGTCATCCGTCGGCCTGTTGATGAGCTCTCGCATCACCTTCTCGGCCTTCTCGTACTCACCGAGGTCGTACCAGTGCGAGGCCTCAGTGCGGGTGTTCTTGAAGGAGAACTTGACCGCGTTCTTGTTGGCGAACTCGAGTAGCTCAGCCATCTCGCGCAAGGTCTGGGTCGCGCCTTCAGCGTCTCCGCCCGCCTCAGCCTCTTGGCGGAGCTTCTTCAAGGCGCCGTGCAGCTCGAGGGAGGCGACCGGCGTGAAGGAGGAGTCCGGGAAGTCCTCGGAGAGGCGGCGGTGGGTCGCGCGCGCTGCGGCGACGTCCGCCTTGGAGACCTGGGCGTTCATGACCATCCGCATCGTCCAGGGGGCGAGGGTGTCTTGGGTGGGGTGCAGGTCGACGTAGTCAGCGCCGAGGGCGATCACGCGGTCCCAGAGCCCCTGATCGAAGCCCGTCTTGTCAGCGGCCTGATAGGCGATCAAGGTGCGGTAGAAGCGCGCCTTGGCGAGGGCGTCAGAGCGGCGCGCGGCGCGCACCGGGCTGTTCTCAACGGAGTTGGCCTCGTCGGTGACGAAGTTCTCGACGTACTCCTTGAACTGGGCCTCCGCGGCCTCAGTCTCGCCGAGCCGGAACCTGCACTCGCCGATCGCGACGAGGGCCTTCTCGTAGTCGTTGGCGAGCTTGTCGATCTGCTCGTACTTGGGGATCGCCTCAGCGAACTTGCGCTCGCCGCGGAGCTTGTCGGCCTGTCGGTAGAGGATCTCGTCCTTGTTCGCCTCGGAGAGCTGCGCGGCGATGGTCTCTGCCTCGCTGAACATCGCGGCGATCTGGTCGTCGTCACGGATGGTCTTGCGCATCCTGTCGGCGGACTTGTAGAGCTGCTGCGCGCTGTACGCGTCGTACTCCGGGTCACCGCGGTATGAGGTCACGCCCTCCTTGAAGGACATGATCGCCTCGAGGTGACGGTCGAGCTGCTGGTAGGAGCGGCCGAGGTAGTAGTAGGTCTTCGGCGCGAGCTCGAGGCGGGTCGCATCGTCTGCCTCGTCGAGGGCGGCGAGCACCTGCTTGAGTCCCTTGATCGCCTCGACGTTGTTCCCCTCGTTGTAGTGACCCTCGGCGGCCTCATAGAGGACAGCGGGCTGCACCTCGACGCCAGGGCGCGTGATGATCTGGCTGATGAGCTTCTGAGCTCGCACCTGCAGGATGTTCCCCTGGTTCTCGGTGTTGACCTGCTGGGCGATCATCAGGGCGAGGTCTGCGCAGGCGATGCGGTTGCGCCGGGACGCGCCCGCGTCCTTGGCTTCATCTTCGCTCTGGAACCAAGCGGTCTCCCCAGAGGAGCGGTTTCCGCCGACCCAGCCGCCAGAGTCAAGGAGGGTGCCAGCGCCCACGAGGAGGGCGGGGTAGCCCAGCTCTCGGCTGAACTCGAAGCCCTCGCGCTTCTGGGTGTTGTAGAGGTGGAGCGCGAAGCGGCAGGCCTCGCCCATCTGGCCGGAGCTCGCGAGGGCCTCGACGAGGCCGGGGGTAGCGAGCTCGACGAAGAGCCAACGCTGCTCCTTGTCCGTCTGCTGGAGATCGAGCTCCTTCACGATCTCCTTCCACTCGTCGACGTCCGCCGGGATGGCGACATCGATGACCGCCTGGAAGAACGCCGCGGCCTCCTCCCAGCTCTGCATGGCAGCGTAGGTCCGGCCCATGAGGTTGTAGGCCCTGAGGCAGTGGGGGGTGCCTTCGCCGGCCTTGAAGACCAGGCTCTCGCAGGTCATGAGCGCCTGCTCGAAGTTGAACTGCCCCTCGTCCTGTGTCCGCGCGACGTCGTAGAGCATCTGCGAGCGCTGCAGCATGAGCTCATAAAGCTGTCGCTTCTTTGTCTCGCTCTTGTCGTCTGAGTTCTCGAGGTTGGAGATGAGGTCTCCAGTCTTTGCGACCGCCTTGGTCAGGACCTCGCGACGTCGCTCCGCGAGCTCTTCCGCCTCGGCGCCGATGGCCTCCTCGATGGCGAGCTCAAGAGAGCGCGCGTACACGCTCGATGTGTTGACCAGGCCGAGCTCCGCCTGGGGGAGGTGCTTCGAGTACTGGTTTCCGTCACAGAACGCAGCGTAGGCGTCGATCGCGCGCTCCAAGAGGCCGTTGCGCTTGTCCGCGTCGCGGCTCTTCACCGCGGCGGCGCGGTAGAGATCGCACTTCACCAGGCCGAGCTCTTCGGACATGGCGGCAGGGACGTTCCCGCTCTCGATGTCTGCGAGGATCCCGTCTGCGAGGTCGACGAAGCCCCACTCCTCGGCGACACCGCGCGCGAAGCGGATGTCCTCTCGGATCTGAGCGTCGCTCTGAGCGAACAGGGGGCCAGGCGTGGCTGCCGTGAAGAGGGCAGCCAGCGTGAGGGAGCGGAGGACGTGACGCGCGGGGCGGAGGCGCTGGCTCGTCATAGCGAAGTTCGGTTTAGAGGTGTGCAGAGTCTGGAACATGGGGCAGGGGAGATACCCGCCCCGTCCGTAGTGGATACGGAAGCCTTCGAGCGCGCGGGAGATCCGCGCACCGAGGCCCCGGTAAGTGAAGAGAGGTCGCTACGCGACCTCTCATGTGAGTTGTCGTGACGTCGGCGCCGCCTAGTGCAGCGGCGGCTGACGCGCTAAGAGAGCTAGAAGCCCAGCTGCGCGGGGGTCGGCTCCTTCTCCTCGGGGATGACGATGTCCGCCTTGAGGAGGATCATCAGCTTCCGGTTGGAGATAGAGTTGCCCTTGCGCTCGAACAGGGCCGAGACGAACGGGATCTTGTTCAGGATCGGGACGCCGCTTTGGAGCGAGACCTTCTCGGAGTTCTTAAGGCCACCGAGGAGGACGGTCGCGCCGTCAGGCATCGGGAT
>JAKVCE010000282.1 GCA_022447405.1 Planctomycetota bacterium
GGTTGGCACGGCAGCTGGGGGCTCTACTACGGCTCCTGGTGCGGCTGGTACGGGTGGTACGGCTGGTACCGCAGCCCCCACTTCTACCGCTACTACGGCTACAACCCCTGGTGGGCGAACACCCACTACGCGCCGACGGTCGTGACCTCCACGATCCACACGAAGGAGATCATCGAGATCCCCGTCGTGCAGGAGATCCATGTTCCGGCGGAGCATGAGGTGATCGCGGGCGCCGAGGCTGGCTCCCCCGCGGAGGTCCAGAGCGCCCTGCAGCGCGCCGCGGTCGAGTACCTCTCTCTCGGTGACCGCGCCTTCGCCGAGGAGCGCTACGGAGACGCCGTGCGTCACTACGCCCGCGCCGTCGAGTGCTCCCCGAAGGACCCGGTCCTACACCTCGTCCTCTCTGACGCGCTCTTCGCGACCGGCGACTACCACTACGCCGCGCACAGCCTCCGACGCGCCCTGGAGCTGCAGCCCGACCTCCTCGAGGTCGAGTTCGACAAGCGCAACTTCTACGGCGACCCCAGCGGCTTCGATCATCACCTGATGCTCCTTGAGGAGTACCTCAAGGACCACATCCTCGATGACGACGCCCGCCTGCTCCTCGGCGCGAACTATCTCTTCGGCGGCGACCCCGAGGGCACCGTCACGCTCTTCAACGACACCTTCGCTGAGGAGGTGAGGAGCTCGGACGCCGGGCGTCTCATCCTCGCGGCGGCGCAGCGCGCCATCGCCGCTCGCTAGAGCGCGAGCTCGGACGGTCCGCCCGCTGCCTGGAAGACGGCGACCTGCGGGTCGCGGTCAAAGGCCTCGCGGAAGCTCTCTTCGAGCCGCGCGCGGACGACCTCTTCGCTGCCACGCTCGATGAGGAAGACGCACGCTCCCCCGAAGCCCGCGCCCGTGAGCCTGCCGCCGAAGACCTCTTCGCACCGCCCCGCCGCCTCCACGAGGCAGTCGAGCTCCGGGCAAGAGACCTCATAGAGGCCTCGCAGCGAGGCGTGCGCGTCCATCATCTGCTCACCGAGGACCTCCGGTCGCCCCTCCCGGAGCCCCTCCCTCGCGAGCGACGTTCGACCCACCTCCGCGATGACGTGCGCGGCTCGACGTGAGAGCACAGGGCCGAGCTCTTCGGCGCACGCCCCGAGCGCGTCCATGCTGACTTGAGCGAGGCAGGAGGCCTCTGGCTCTTCGCGCCGCAGGATCAGAAAGGCCTGTCGACACTCTTCGACGCGACGATTGAACTCGCTCGCCGCGAGCTCTCTCCGGACGCCCGTGTCCGCGACCAAGATGCTCAGGCGCTCGGAGTCGAAGGGGACGTGCTCAAAGCGCACGTCCCTGCACTCCAGCCAGAGCAGGTGCCCCGCGCGCGCGAGCCCGACCGCGTAGGGATCCATAATGCCGCACTGCACCCCGACGAACTCGCGCTCCGCGGCGAGCGCGATGTGCACGTGGTCGACGGCTTCGAGGTCGAGGCCCCAGACGGAGGCGAGCGAGCGCGACGTTCCGACGCAGATGGAGGCCGAGGAGGACAGCCCCGCCCCGATGGGCAGGTTGCCGCCGAAGTGGAAGGACGCGCCCTCAGGACCTGCGCCGACGTAGGAGAGCATCGCGCGGGCGATCCCGAGGGGGTAGTCAGCCCAAGTCCCGGTGCGCTCGGAGGGGAGGCGGGCGAGGTCGAACTCGTGCTCGCCGCCTTCGAGTGAGGAGGTGAACCTCAAGCGCCCATCACTGCGCGGTGAGACCGCGACCACCGTCCCCCGGTCGATCGCAGCGGGCAAGACCGCCCCGCCGTTGTAATCGAGGTGCGCCCCCATGAGGTTCACGCGCCCTGGCGCAAAGAATGCCCGCGGAGCGCCAACACCCGGGTGACGCTCGGCCTGCTGAGACACCACCTCAGAGACCAGCTCGCTGGGGGGGCCTCCGGGGCCCATCTCTCGCGCGTCAGGCATAGACGCACTATCCATCCCAGGGCGCCCTTCGCCAAGGGCCTGCTCTTCCTTCCCCCTCCACGATGCTGGAGCTATGGTCTGCCTATGCTTCGACGCCTCTCTACAGCCCTCCTCGTCCCCGCCCTCCTCTGCGCAGCCTCGAGCTGCTCGAGCGTCAAGTTCGAGCGCACCTCCGAGAGCGCTGGCACCTTCGTCTCCACGGGGGTCGCCTTCACGCTCTTCTCGATCGACATCCCGAAGAGCGCCCTGAACATCGCTCGTGAGAACGCCTCCGACGCCAACCTCTCGAACATGGAGGTCCAGGAGGCCGTCGTGACCCCGCACCTCGGCTGGTTCGACTGGCTGCTCGACATCATCGGCATCCGACGCGCGCGCATCGAGGGGACCTGGGGCTTCCAAGACGCCTGAGCCGGACTCGGATCGCGCCCACCCGCTGCCCAGACCTCCCTTGAGCCCCACCCAGAGGACCGCGCACCCCGCCCAAGAGCCCGAGCTCCGCGAGCTCATCGAGTGCGCCTTCGATCGCGCAGACCGTGAGTCGCGCTTCGTCGAGCTGCTCGCGGCGCACCACCCCAGCTTCGACCCGGGCCTCTCGCTGGTGTCCGAGGCTGATGGCGTGTGCGCTGGCTACGCGCTGTTCCTGCCCAGAGAGGTCATCATCCGCGGCGCCAGCGTCCCGCTCTCTGTCGTCGCGCCCCTCGGAGTCCTCCCGAGCCACCGCGGCCAGGGGATCGGGAGAGCGCTCATCGAGACAGGGCTCGCCGCCCTCGCAGACCGCAGCATCCGCGGCGCGATCGCGATCGGCCCGCCGGACTACTACGGCGAGCTCGGCTTCGCGAGCGCCTTCGACCTGCACGTCGTCGACGCGCGCCCGGAGCACCTCCCCGAGCCAGACGAAGGGACGCCGTGGCGCGCGATCACGAGCCAAGACCTCGAGGCGCTCTGCCGCCTCCAAGCCGAGAGCTATGAGCAAGCCTCAGGCACAGAGCGCCGCCTGCCCTGCCCGATCGAGTGGGACGGTCAGGCGCCAGGCTCACACGCCCTCGCGATCGGCGCAGAGGGTGACCCCAACGCCTACCTCCGCTTCCGCGTCCGCGAAGAGCTCGAGGTCATGGAGTGCTGCGCCAATGATTCGGACAGCGTCGAAGCCATCCTGAGCTTCATCCATCAGCTCATCCGAGAGCACGGACGAGCGCGCGCGCTCGTTCACGTGCCGCCGGAGACGCGCACCTCTACGACCCTCCTGCACCGCGGCGCCATCCTGGAGCACTCCACCTTCGGGGGCGGCTCGATGCTCGCGATCACTGACCTCCTCGGCCTCATGGAGGACCTCGCGCCCTGGTGGGCGCCTGCCCTCGGCGACGCCTCACTCTCCATCGGGGTCGGCGGGAGGCCCTGCCGCCTAGACGCGAGGGGGAACACCCCGCGCGTCACAGAGGAGCGCGCGAAGCACCACCTCGAGGTCCCTTCCCCCGCCCTCCCAGGCCTCATCACCGGTCAACGCAGCGCACGTGAGCTGCTCTTTGACCCGGTGGTCCGTCACCAGAGCGGCCTCTCCAAGGAGGGACGCGAGCTGGCCTGCCGCCTCTTCCCTCGCAACTCCTCCAT
>JAKVCE010000283.1 GCA_022447405.1 Planctomycetota bacterium
ACGCGCTTGCAGGATGCGACCACCCACCGTGTCGAGGGCGGCGTTCCGCAGCTCATCCCTGAGCGCCTCTGCCTTCGCGACCTCGAGGTTCCCCTCGGCGACGAGGGTCTCATAAGCAGCGTCCGCCTCTGCGCGCGTGCGCAGGTCGTACTCACCCGCCGCACCGAGCACCTCCGCCACCTTGACGTTGTTGGTCGACTGCGCGTCTTGGAGCTGTTTGTCCCAGGTCGCAACGAGCTCCTTCACGTCAGCCTCCGTCTCCTTCTCGATGGTTCCCGTCTTGGCGAGGGCCTCCTCCACAGCCTGCTTGCTCTTCTCCAGGAGCGTCAGCTGCTGCTTCAGCTGTCGGTCTTGGAGCTTCTGCTCGTAGGCGTCCGGGAAGCGGACGGCGCGGATCAGCAAGAGATCGGGGGCGATGTGGAACTTCTTCAGCGCGTCACGCAATACCGGCACAGTCTGCTCCGCGCGGGCGAGCCGCACGTCGGTGTCGACGAAGTCTTCAGGGGTCAGCTGCGCGAGCTCCTCTCGCAAGACGCTCTGCACCGTGGAGACGACGCGGTCGCGGTAGGAGTTCTGCAAACCCTCGGCTACGAGCAAGTTCGCCTCGTTCTCGATGATTCGATAGGTCATCGTCACATCGAGCGCAGCCGTGTTGTTGTCCTTGGTCCGGATGTCGAGGGGGGGCTTGCGCTGAGAGTTGTTGGCGCTCACCTCGAACATCCCGCGGCCAGACTCGACCGCTTCTGTTGAGCTGAAGGTCAGGAAGTGAGTCCTCCTGTCGAGGCGGTGCCACTTGTGGATCCCAATGACGCCGACGTGGAACCCCGGCTCATAGTCTTCGTTCTGAATACCACCAGAGCCCCAGAGGTTCTGCTTCACCCCGATCTCGGCGGGGTCGATCTTCTCAATGAGCCCCATGGAGATCACGCCGATGAGCGTGAAGGCCACGAGCGCGGTCGCGAGAAACTTGAGGAACTTCACTCTTCACCTCCTGCCTTCTTGGCGTCTTCCATCAGGAGCGCGCCGTCTCTGGAGTCCACGTGTTCGAGCCTCTTTGGGGCTGGGTCGCGGTTGTATGGGACCAGGGTGAAGTCGATAGACGTCAGCTTCGCGATGAGCGCCTCACGGACGACGACCTCTCCTCGCTTCTCAAGGGCGACCGCCCTCGCGAGGATGCCCTCGGCCTCCTTCGTGTACTTAGCGGTCAAGCCGACTGACTGCTGGACGAGCTGAGCGTTCTCAGCCTTGGCTTCGAAGCCCTTCGCGACGGCGTAGGCGTCTGCGGCCTTCTCGAGCTCGATCTGGCTCTGCTCGGCGTTGAGGAGCGCCTTCGTGAGCGTTCCCTGCAGGCTCTGCCACTCGATCTCTTTCTCCTTCTTCGCGGCGGCGAGCACGCGCTCCCGCTCGTTCAGGAGTCGGCTCTCCTCTTCACGGAGCTTCTCGACCTCCTGGTCTGCGACCTTTCGGTCCTCGATCGCCTGCTCGTAGTCAGGGTCGAAGCGAGGTTTCGGACAGATCACTTGGATGAGCTCGATCCCATGCGCCGCGAGCATCGTCCGCAGGCGCTCCTCGCTCGCGATCCGCGCCGCCTGGTAGCTCGTCGGGTCCGCGACCTCGACCGCGGAGTACTTGCCGAACTCGTCTCGCAAGACGGAGCGCGCGTAGGCTCGAATCCACTCGCGCTTGAAGCCGTCACCAGGGCCCGAGTCATCCAGGGTCTCGCCGGCGTCTCCGGGGATGACGGCGTATTGAATCTCGAGCTCATCAAAGGAGAAGTTCGACCCGTCCTTCGCGCGGACGGTGAGGAAGGGCACGTGGTTGTGCGACAAGGCGCGGTTCCCCTTCATCTCGAACTTCTGCGGGGTCCGGTCGAGCTTGAAGACCTCCTCGAGGAACGGGATGTAGATCTGATAGCCCGGGGTCGCGACCACGGTTCGGTTCCCCGTGACGTAGTTCATCTTCACCGCGACCTCTTCCGCGGAGACGTTGACGACGCCCAGCTTGCCCATCGCGGCCATCAGGCCGCCGACGACGACGACCAGGGCGACGAGCGCGCCCGCGATCGCCTGCTTGGCCTTGGCGCCTATCTCGCTCATGTCCGGTCCCTTGCCACGCCCACCGGGCGGGTCGACATTGATTGTCTTCATTTCATCGCTCCTTATTGATTGGGCCCGAGCCCTGTCGACGCGGATAGTACCGGATCGCAGGCGCCGGGAGCGGGTCCGACACGCTTACGTGCTTGAGTCGCCGGCATTCACTCAATCTTGTTGATCGTGTGGGCGCAGCGGCCGCCCGAGGATTGCAGGCTCAGCCCTCGCTCAGATGCGCGCGAATCTCTCGCCTCTTGAGAATGGTCCCTCTCGGGCTACGTAAGGGATGCGCTTCTACTCCTCCCACGAACAGGACCACCCATGACCCACAGAGACGACCCCTTCGCGCCCAAACCTGAGGGCGCACCTGACGATCGAGCCGGTCCCGAAGAGACCGGAGACACCCCTAGCCAGCGCAAAGAGCCCGTGGAGGTGGAGGCAGAGCCCATTGAGGACGGTGGCCGCGCCGAGGAGCGTGAAACAATCGATGTCTCGGAAGAGCCCCACGAGGGAGGCGAAAACTCACAGACCTGGGCGCTCTTGACTCACCTCGGGCCGCTCATCCTCCTCCTCATCGGGATCTCGATGCCGCTCGTCTTCCTCGTACCCCTGGTGCTCCTGCACACGGTGGCGACAGGGAACAGCGCTCTCGAACATCACGCGAAAGAGGCGCTGAACTTCCACCTGAATGTGGCGCTGCTCGCCCTCGTCCTGACCATGACCTGCGTCCTGATCCCCTTGCTCATCCCCCTCTGGCTCGCAGCCCTGACCCTGGGCCTGATCGCCACATTCAAAGCAGCGAACGGTGAGCTCTACCGCTACCCCTGGATCTACCGCGTCGTCGAGTAGAGAGAGGTCGCCGCTAGAACTGCGCGTAGAGGTACACGGCGTATCCGAGGAGGAGGGCGACGCCCATCCACTTCCCTGGCGACCCAGCGCGCGGTAAGACCGCCGCCGCGAGGCTGAAGGCCAGGACGAGCGGGAGGTCAAACCACAGGACGCGCTCCACCAGCGCGCTCTCCTCGACAGATGCCCCGAAGGGCCGGACGACGCCCGCGGCGCCGACGGCGACGAGCAGATTGAACACGTTGCTGCCGACGACGTTCCCTAGCCCGATCTCCGTCTGCCCCTTGAGGGCGCTGGCGATCCCAGCTGCGAGCTCTGGCAGGGAGGTCCCGATCGCGACGACAGAGAGCCCGATGACGCGGTCGCTCACGCCGAGCGAGCGCGCGATCGCCTCCGCGCCGTTAACCGTAAGCTCGGCGCCTGCGGCCACCGCGAAGAAGGAGACGAAGACGAGCCCAGCCGCCTTACGCATGATCCCCTGACCTCCGGGGAGGGGCTCCTCCTCCGAGTCAGAGCTGGAGGTCTTCCACAAGTGGAGGTTGTGAACGAGGAAGAACCCGATGAGCAGCCCGCCGCCGAGGCGGCTGACCCCGCCCTCCC
>JAKVCE010000284.1 GCA_022447405.1 Planctomycetota bacterium
AAGGTCCAAGCCAAGCTCGTCGCGCGGAGAGTCGATGGCACAGAGGCGCTCTTGGCGGAGCGCATCATTGAGTTCCAGAAGTCGGACCATTTCCACGAGCTCGAGGTCGACCTCTCGCAGTACGACGGGGAGGAGCTCGAGCTTGAGGTCTCCTTCTCCGCAGCTGGCGGAGGTGAGGGGATCCACGCCTTCCTCGCTGAGCCTCTGATCGACGCTGAGCGCGTCCCGGATGTCCCCCGGCACCCCAACGTCATCATCTTGCTCTTGGACACGCTGCGTGCGGATCGCCTCGGCTGTTACGGCTGGGAGCGGGCTATCACGCCGAACCTAGACACCCTCGCAGCGCGCGGGGTGCGCTTCGATCAGAACATGAGCGCGGCCCCTTGGACGCTCCCGTCCCACGTGTCGCTCTTCTCATCCCTCTATGTCTCCGAGCACGGAGTGTGGGACTCTGAGGTGCTCTCCGAAGAGGCGGTCACCCTCGCTGAGGTCGCGCGGGACGCAGGCTATCTGACGGTCGCGTTCACGGAGGGCGGGCACGCCGGTAAGGAGTATGGCTTCACACAGGGATTCAGCGTCTTCAGGACAGGGAACCGCGACGTCAGGCAGACCTACGCAGCCGCCAAGAAGTGGATCTCCGAGGCTAGGGGGCCGTTCATGGCCTTCGTTCAGACCTATCAGGTCCACTCCCCTTACAACCCGCCCGACGAGTGGCGGGAGAAGCTCGTGCGTCCCTACTCAGGAGAGCTCGCGAAGTCTGTGAAGCCCGGCGACCACCGCTGGGGACGCAACGCACCAGGCACTCGCCTCGGCCCCGAAGACGAGACCTACCTGCAGGACCTCTATGACGCTGAGATCGCCTACGTCGACGAGGCGGTGGGGCAGCTCATTGAGTGGTTGACCGAAGAGGGCCTGATGGAAGACACCGCCATCGTCGTCACCGCCGACCACGGTGAGGAGTTCGGTGACCACGGCCTCTATGGCCACGGCTGGAGCCTCTACGAAGAGCAGCTGCGCGTCCCCTTGATCGTCTATGCCAAGGGACTCTACGAGGGAGGGCACGTGGCCATGCACCCCGTCCACTCTGTGGACATGGCGCCCACTGTCGCCAAGATCCTTGGCATCCCTGTCCCCGACACTTGGAGCGGGGAGGTCCTCTCCATCGAGGGGGGCGCCCGTGAGCGGCCGCTCTTCACTCCTTACTTCACGCGCGCGAAGCGCGAGCTCGCCACCGCCTTCCGGATGGGTGACTACAAGTTCATCGTCTTCCCGCCGGATGGCCGGCCTGCGGATGACCACCCTGAGAAGCTCTTGTTCGACCTCTCGAAGGATCCGCTAGAGCAGAACAACCTCTTCGACCCGAACGACCCCGACTCCGACCGCTGGATGCAGAGCGTGGGTGAGCTCTGGGAGAAGTATCCGATGCGCTACCACTCAGAGTCTGCCGCTGTGAACTCCGAGCTCCTCAAGGAGCTCGAGGCGCTCGGCTACGTAGGGGACTGACCCGACGGCCTTCAGGGCAGGAAGCTCTTCTTGTTCTTGAGCTTCTTCGGCAGGTACTCCTGGATCACGAAGTTGAGCCCCCACTTCGCGAGGGCCTGCTGCTCGGCGCGGACGCCCATCTTGAGGAGCTGCTTGATGGCCTTCACCCAGGGCAGGTGAGCCTTGAAGAAGGGGTCGTTCTTCAAGGCGTCCTTGGCGCGCTTGATGTCGACGGGCTGCAGCTTGTGCGTCGCGTCTTCGAGCTTGAAGTCGATGATGTCCTGTGGCGTGACCCCGAGGAACTGGGCCTGGGGCACGCAGAAGAAGCGGTTGATGTGCGCCGCGTTGCCCGAGCCCACCTTGAGGGTCCGGTAGATGTTCGCGATGCCGTAGGGGTCGCAGTCGACGAAGCAGTAGACGGGGATCTTCTTCGCGTCCGAGAGGCGGCGGATGAAGCGGCGCGTCGCCCGCGTCGGGACCCCCGCGAGCTCGATCAGGATGCACTTGCTGGACTTCCAGAACTTGTGGTTGTTCAGGCGCTGGAACATGCCTCCCGTCTCGACGGTGAGGATGAACTTTGCGTCGGTCTCAAACTTCAGGTGCTCGACCGAGTGTGGGATGGAGTAGGAGCCCGTGCCGAAGGCGGTGCAGTCGATGCGGATGGGCTGCCCCGTCTCAGTGTCTCGGTCGATGACGACGAGGTTCCCCGCGACGGAGCCGCCGTGCTCCTCGGGGTAGTAGCGGAGCTGCTCGCGGCTGAGGCCCTCTAGCGAGGCGAGGGCCTCGATGTCATCCATCACGGCGTCAGACTCTGTCTGCTCGTTGAACTTAGCCTCTGCCCAGTTCTTGCTGACGTAGTAGGCCTCTCGCTTGGTGGCGAAGTCATTGTTCTCGACCATCTCTTTCGAGATGGACATGAGCCGGAGCGTCTGCGCGAAGTTCTTCACCGTGTTGACGCTGAGGGCGCGTGACTTGCGCCCCTTACCGAGCTCGAAGAAGCCCTTGCGCTTGTCATAGGTGACGTTCGAGAGGCTCCGGACGGGGAACTTCAGTTCAGGGAGGGAGCGCTTGAAGATCGACTTCTGGACCCTGTCCGCTGTCACTTCGATGAGCTCGAGGGTCTTCTTGTCGAGCGGTCCGAGCTTCGCCCGGGCCCTCGGCGTCGCGCCTGTGAGGGAGGGCTTGCTCGGAGCCTTCTTCGCGGCCTTCTTCTTCGTGGTCTTCTTGGCCGCCTTCTTGGTGGTCCGCTTCGCCGCCTTCTTCTTTGTGGGCTTCTTCTTGGCCATCGCTCTCTTGTCTCTCTCTGGTGCTCTTCGTGCGGTCTAGAACTTGCGGCTCTTGTGGAGGACGTCCTCGAGGGTCTTGACGGTCTTGTTCGTCTCTCGGTCTGAGAGGTCGAGGATCTCTTGCAAGGCGATGCCGATGTGAGGGATGTACTTCTCGATGTACTCGCGCTTCTCGAACTCTCGCTTCAGGCGCTTGCCCTTTCGGATGTGGGTGCCGAGCTTCCTGCCGACCTCCTGCAGGGCGAGCTTGATCTCCTTCAAGATCTCCGGGTACGAGGCGACGGCCTCCTTGGACTCGCTCGTGAAGGGGACCCAGACCGAGGCGATGTGCACCAGGATCGCGATCGGCCCGATGGGCAGGGCGCCGCGCGGCTGGGTGAGCCCGTAAGACTTCCAGTTCGTCTGGATGAGCGCCTTCGTCACAGAGCAGGCTGACTGTTGGTAGAGGAGCGGGACGCGGTTGGCGAAGCGCATGACGCGCGCGGGCTCATCGGCTGCGCCGACGAGGTCCTCCGTCATGGCCTTGACCTTGTCTTTCTTCGTGATGCGGCCGCCCTCGGCGATCTCCAGCCCCACGCCGCCCGGCTTGCCAAAGGCGATCCCCACCTCGATCTGGAAGGGGTTGCCGCGGTAGACAGCGGGGGGTCGTGTTGCTGCAGAGAAGAACTCTGCCTTCAATTCCTTGAGCAAGCCTGCAAGCATGGCCCTCGAACCAATGGGTACGAGGCAATCTGTCGGCGGGGCCATGATCGAAGT
>JAKVCE010000285.1 GCA_022447405.1 Planctomycetota bacterium
TAGAACGAGAAACGGGCAGGCGCCCTAGCCGTCACTTCTCAAAAACTCGACGAAATCCGCCTCAAGCAACACCTCCACGCCCAGGTCTTCGGACTTCTTGGCCTTGCTGCCCGGCTTGCCACCCACGACCAGGTAGTCGGTCTTCTTGCTTACGGAAGATGCGACGCGACCGCCTGCGGCCTCTGCCTGCTGCTTCGCCTCGGCCCGTGTCATCCCCTCCATCGTCCCGGTGAAGACCAGCGTCTTCCCGTCCAGGGCGCCGCCGCCTGCGCTCTCCTCTGGGTAGACCAGCTCCACGCCTCCTGAGAAGAGCCGCTCCAAGAGTCCCTCGCCCTCCTCTGAACGGAACCACGCCGCGATGGAGGCGGCCACCTCCGGGCCGATCCCGTCGACCTCCAAGAGCTCCTCCTCACCCGAAGCCTTGAGCGACTCGAGGCCCTCAAAGTGCATCGCGAGGAGACGGCCGGTCTGAGCGCCCACGTCGGGGATGGCGAGGGCCGCGAGGAAGCGTCCGAAGTCGATCTTTCGACGCTCCTTGAGCTCCTCAAAGAGCCCGTCGACGCTCTTCTCTCCCCAGCGCTCGAGGGCGACGAGCGCGGCGCGCTTCTCCTCTCCTTGGTCGAGGTGGAAGAGGTCACCAGGACCATGGATCAGATCGGCGGCGAAGAGCTGGGCGATCTGCTTGGGACCGATCCGGTCGATCTCGAAGCCGCCCCTCCCGGCGAGGTGGGTCGTGCGACCCACGACCTGCGGCTGACAGCCGTAGGTGTTCGGGCAGCGCCAGTACTTTCCCTCCTGCACGGGCGGGGTCCCGCAGGCTGGGCAGCCCTCGGGGACCGCGTACTCCGCAGCCCAGGCGGCCGTCACCCCAGGCACCGCGCCGCCCCCATCACTGCGAAGCTCTTCGGGGAGGCGCTCCTCCCAGTCAGGAGGCGCTGACCCAGAGGCGGCCTTCGCGACGCCGTTGATCTGTGGGATCACATCACCTGCCCGGTGAACGAAGACTCGGTCTCCGACCTTCACGCCGAGGCTCGCGAGGTGCTCCGCGTTGTGCAGGGTGGTGTGCCTCACCACCACGCCGCCGACCTCGACCGGCTCGACGTGCGCGCGCGGCGTCAGCCTCCCGTTCGTCCCGACGCTGGCCTCGATGGCGAGGAGCGTCGTGGACACCTCTCGCGCGGTGAACTTGTGGGCGTACTGCCAGCGCATCGCACGCGCCGTCCTCCCCAGCCGCTCACGCAGCGCGAGGTCGTCGAGTTTGGCCACCACCCCGTCGATCTCGAAGGGGATGTCGTCGCGCTCGGCCTCCATCTTCGCGTGATAGGCGATGCAGGCGTCCAGCCCCTTCACCACCTCGCCGTAGCCGCTGAAGGGGAGCCCCCAGCGCTTGAGCGCGGCGTTCGCCTCCGTCTGGCTCGCGTACTCGCCCGCCTTGAAGCGCGGCGCAGACCAGGTGTGAAACTCCAGCGGATAAGCGGCCACCGCGCTGGGGTCATTTCGACGGAGCGCGCCCGCGGCAGCGTTCCTCGGATTGGCGAGCCGATCCTGGCCAGAGGCCTCGCGCTCCTCGTTGAAGGCGTGGAAGCGCTCGAGCTGGATCAGGACCTCCCCCCTCACCTCGAGCACCTTTGGGAGGTCTCCTGCGCTCGCGTCCAAGGCCAGCGGGAGGTTGCGGACGGTACGCAGGTTCTGCGTCACGTCCTCGCCCACGCGCCCGTCGCCGCGCGTGACGCCGCGGACGAAGACGCCGTCCTCGTAGATGAGCGACGCGCTGACGCCGTCGAACTTCGGCTCTGCGACCCACTCCAACTCACCGCCCTCCTCCTCTCCGATGAAGCGCAGGAGCTTCTCCTCGAACTCCCTCACCTCCTCTTCGCCGAAGAGGCTCTCGATGGAGAGCATGGGCACCTCGTGCTCGACCTTGTCGAAGCTCTCCCCCTCCGGGAGCGGGGCGCCGACGCGTTGGGTCGGACTGTCCGGGGTCACGAGCTCTTCGTGCTCAGCCTCGAGCTCTCTCAGCTCGCGGAAGAGGGCGTCGTACTCAGCGTCCGAGATCTCGGGCTTGGCCTCGTTGTAGTAGAGGCGCTCGTGCCGCGTGAGCTCTACGCGGAGCCACTCGGCCCGCTCCCGCGCCTCTTGGACCCCCGTCACCTAAGCCTCGCCTTTGATGTCGGCCTCGCCGATCGCCTCCGGGAGGAGCGCGGCGATCGTGGTGTCCACCCGCTCACCATCTGCTCCTATCGCGATGACCTCCAGCTCTGGCGCGTGCTCGTGCAAGACCTGCCTGCAGGCGCCGCAGGGCATCAGCGCTCCGTCACGGTCCGTGGTGATGAGGACCGCGCGGAAGCCTCGCACTCCATCAGTGACGGCGCGGAACACCGCGCTCCGCTCGGCGCAGATCGTGAGCCCATAGCTCGCGCTCTCCACGTTGCAGCCCGCGTGCACGCTGCCGTCCTCTGCGAGGAGCGCGGCGCCGACGCGCAGCCCGGAGTACGGACTGTGCGCGTTCGCGAGCGCCCCCTTCGCCGCCTCAAGGAGGCGGTCAAAATCCTCATTCGTCAGTGTCGAAGCCGTCATGGTCACGCAATTTTGCCGACAGCGGTCGCTCTGTGCGAGCGCTCATGCATGCTCTCATGCGCTCGAGCCGCACCCCTCAATCCCAAGCCTCCCGCGCCGGGAGGATCTTCAGCACCCCCTCCACTGGTCGCAAGGACAGCACACCGCTGTGCGCGCCCCCGTCTTCCATAGTGAGAGTGAAGCTCACATCGATCGCGACCAGCTTCTTGTAGAGGGTCCCTGCGTATTCCACAGCCTCGATGGAGACATCCGGGACCTGCGGAGAGAGCTTACCTGGCCCCCGTGGAACAGAGCGGTCGATGCGGACACCCGAGACCTGGCTCCAGTCGATCCTCGGGATCTTCGTCATAGAGAGCAAGTTGAGCTCATTCGAGTGCTCGTCCATCGCGAGGTCCCCGAGCTCTCCATCTGACTCTGTCAATTCGTGCAGGTATGCCTCTGCCGCTTCTTCAGGCGGTGGCTCTGAGGATCCACAAGCTGCGGTGATGAAGAGCAGGCTGGCAGCGATAAGCGAACGAGGCATAGGACTCCTCCTGTGACACGGTGGGTGCATGGGCTTTGGACCCACCATAGATCCACTCCGCTCGTGCCTCGCAGATTTCCCCCGTTCCTCTGGGGGAGACCCCTCAGCGCGCCTGATAACCGATAAATGGGACGCTGAGGCGGACCTGACGACGGCCCGTCTGCGGGTCCTCCCACTCCTCCTCCCGGAAGACGACCCGCGCCTCGCACCCGACGAGGTCCTCAGGAGAGAGCTCCACAGATCCAGCCGTGTCAAAGCCGAGGGCGTCGAGGACGTGCTTGACGCGGTGCGCCGCGCGCTCGCTCCACGTGAGCGAGTCCCAGCCCGCGGTCCGCCCAGAGAGGTCGCCTCCGACCACCTCCAAGCGCAAGCTCCAGCGCGAGCTCC
>JAKVCE010000286.1 GCA_022447405.1 Planctomycetota bacterium
TTTTTTTTTCCGACCGGCCCCCGTCCCCCGCGGGCTCCACCGCACGAGATGGGGGGGCGCGCCACTGATCTCGCGCGGCCCTTCTGACCTTGAGGCGGTCTCCACGTCCCCAAAACGCACGACTCCCCCATGTCGAAACGACAGTACACGCGAAGAACTGACGAAGAGATGATGGCCGATCTAGAGGCAAAGATCTCATCTATCAAAGTCCGCATCGAGGCCAAGCAGCGAAAGGACTCCCCCGTGCTCAAGAAGTGGAAGCGCGTCCAGAAGACGCTCTCCACCTTCGCTCAGCTCGCGATGGACCACGACCGCGCTGATGTCGCCAACAGCGTCACCGCCTTCGTCGCAGGCACCAACCGCCTGGTCGAGGAGCTCCCCAAGGACTCTCAGGCTTAGTCCTGCCCTCAAGGTCCGAGCTCCGTAGCGATCGCTGAGATCCAGCGGAAGCCGCCTTGGGCCCTCAAGAGCTCTCCCTCCCAGCCGCAGAGGTGCACCGCGCCCGGGGTGGCGATCAAGAGACCATCCCGGCTCCGCGCCCAAGCGGTGGGCTCCCCTTGCAAGGTCGTCTGCGGGAGCTCCAGCGCGCCCTCTGATCGCTGCGCGGGGTGAGGCTCAGCGCAGCGCACAGGGGCTGAGCCGCTCTCCAGCCTCAGCCACCTGACCTCCCCCTCGCCCCGGCTCTCTACGAAGAGCGCTCCCCCCAGAACCGAGAGCGCCGTCGGACGGGAGACCTCCCAGTACTCCCGCTCGTAGAGCTCCTCATCCAAGGCGACGACGAAGCCCGCGTCACGGTCAGCGACCCAGACGCAGGTCTCCTCAGAAGGAGCCCTTGTGAGGAAGAGCGCCGCGCTCGCCGAGGCCAAGCCACCTGACAGGAGCGCGCTGGCGACGCGCCAACGGTTCGATGTCATCAATGCAGGAGAGTGACCTCACTCGACCGGGGAGGTCGCATAGAGGCCTACCTCTCCTACTCATCTACAGAGTCGTGCTCTGCCTCGCCGCTCACCTCTCCCGAGGCCTCTGCATCCGGTGCGGTCTTTCCAAAGTCCTTGAAGATCGTCAGCCCTAACACGATGCCGAGGCATATCCCGACCGCGACGTTGTCCATCGCTGCCCCCAAGCTGACGCCCACAGCGATGCCGATCCCCAGACCGTTTGTGTTCACGCCACCACCATCACTTCCTTGGTCGCTCATGAGGCCCATTTACGCAGACCCCCCCTTGGGATTCAACGAAAGGAGGATTCATGCGCGAGCAAGCGCTCCTTCCACGCGAGGCCTCCTGTGAAGCCACCGATCCCGTTCGAAGCGACGACCCGATGGCACGGAACAATCAGCGGGATCGGGTTCCTGCCATTGGCGCCGCCGACCGCGCGGCTCCCGCCAGGCTTTCCCAAGCGCTCCGCAAGCTCCCCGTAGGTCCTCACCTCACCGAGGGGGATCTGCTGCAACTCATCCCAAACCCGCATCTGAAAAGCCGTCCCGCGCAGGTCCAGGTCGAGATCGAACTCACGCAGCGTGCCTGCGTCATAAGCCAGGAGCTGCTCCGTCACCTCTTCAAGTCCCACGCCTGACCGAAGGACCTCAGCCCGGGGTTCGTGGCGAGCGACCCAGGCCTCGAGCTGGCCCTGAGCGCGCGCAGCGCCTAGCACCGTCAGGCAGAGGCCACTCATCGTGCGGGCGAGATAGACGGTCCCTAGCGAGAGCTTGACCGCGCTCGTGTGGATCAAAGGCCGCGCGCTCACGACTCCGCGTCGCGCTCAGCCGCTTCCCGATAGGATCGCTTGATGAGGTAGGCGAAGCCCATGGGGATAGCGATCACGACGCTCAGCATGAACATGATGCTGTAGTTGAGGCCTGCCGCGAGGTTGCCTGCTTGGGAGCTGACCGCTTCCTTGCAGGAGTCTCAGGTGAAGCCAGCCGGCGCGGTCGCGATGAGCGCCGAGAGCGCGAGCGACGCTCGCACCAAGCCTTGGATGACCCTGCCGCTGATCCCCTTCATAGCTGCGATTCTATGCGAGGCTCGGGTTGAAGGGGTAGAGGGCGAGATAGACGACGACGCCCGTGACGGAGACGTACATCCAGATGGGCCAGGTGATCTTGGCGAGCTTGCGGTGCGCCTCCCAGCGCTCCTTGTGCGCGAGCCAGAGGACGCGCAGGATCAAGGGCAGGTTCACGATCGCGAGCAGGACGTGGCTGATGAGGAGGAAGAAGTAGGCCGCGCGCAGACCGCCAGCGCCGCGGAAGCCCATGTGCCCGAGCTCGGGCACGACCACGAAGTGGTACCAGAGATAGCACGCCAAGAAGGCCGCGCTCACACCGAAGGCGGCGCGCATGATGTTCGCGTGCCTGTCGCGCGCGTCCTGGTCGCTGCGAGCGCCCGGCCGGCGGATGACGACCCAGCCCAAGAAGAGGAGCAGGGCAGCCAGGCTGTTCAAGGAGGCGTTGATCGCAGGGAAGGGGCTCGTGGCGAGGCCCGCCTCCCGCGCGAGGCTCTTCATGCGCTTCACCGCCATGAGGCGCCCCTCCTCCGTCTCGCCGTCGTAGTAGCCGCGGATGCGGCCTCGGGCGTCCACCGTCACCAGGCGGGAGGCGTGGGTCACCTGCATCCCCATCTCGATGTCCTCGTCGCGCAGGCGCGCGACGCCGAGCGAGAAGCTCTCGCGCATGAGGCTGTAGATCGCGTCTTCGTCGCCGGTGAGGAAGGTCCAGCGTGAGGTGTCCGCGGTCCAGTCCGCCGCGTAGCGGCTCAAGACCTCCGGCGTGTCATAGCCCGGGTCCACGGAGAGCGAGACCAGGTGGACTGGGCTGCCCTCGAGCTCATCCTGCGCGGCCCGCATCTGCGCCGTCATCTGCGGGCAAGGCCCAGAGCAGCGCGTGAAGAAGCTCATGAAGAGCCACGGCTCGCCCAGGAAGTCCTCGCGGGTCCTCGCCGCTCCGTCCTGCGCGAAGAGGTCGAAGTCCCCCACCTCGCCAAAGATGGAGGGGCTCGTCGGCCGAGCGGCGAGCTCGACCCCTCCCCCGCCCTCTTGAGAGGCTGCGGCCGGCGAGAGCGCCACCGCAAACAGAATCGAGAGCAGGCTCACCCTGACTGGCCCGAGCCCGACGGGCTAATGCCCTCCGAGCGCGTCAATCTCACTCTGCGTTATGGCCTTCGGCGCGGTCTTGTCGGCCATGGTGGCGACCTTGCCATGGCTCACGAGCCGCTTCTCGAAGAACATCACAGGTTGACCGAGCTCATCGAGGACGGGGTTGCCTTCATCGTCAAGGACCGGCCGTCCGATCGGCAGCATCACGGCTTCCCCCTGATCGTCAAAGAGGGGATTCCCCTCACTGTCTTCGGCTTGAAGTTCGTTGACGTACTTCAGCTCCACATCGAGCTGAGAGCCGACCGGGTAGAGCATGTCGTCGTTGAAGGAGGTGTCCGGCATGTTCGCGAATACGACGATCGCGACCAGCGGGATCGTCGGCGCGATGAGG
>JAKVCE010000287.1 GCA_022447405.1 Planctomycetota bacterium
CGGGATCTGCGTCGCGCTCCATCCAACTCCCGACGCGGTCGGCCAGCTCGCTCTCGCTCACTCCGCACAAGAAGAGGGTCCGACGCTCGGGGGGCAGCGCGCGCTCCACGCGCCCGAAGAGCTCATCCCTCGCGACCCCTTGCATCTCACGCGGAGGCCCTGGCAGGCAGGCGAGGCGCGCGCCATCGGACTCGACGAGGAAGCCCGGCGCGGTCCCGTGCGCGTTCGCGAGCCGCAGCGCGCCGCTCGGGATGAGCGCTTGTCGCCTGTTGGACTCTGGCATCTCCTCCCCCCTAGCGCGCCAGAAGCGCTGCAGCTCTTCGATGGTGTCAGCGTCCTCTTCGAGCTCGAGCCCGCAAGCCGCCGCCGCCGCGTGGCGCGTGACGTCATCCAAGGTCGGACCCAAGCCGCCCGTCACGACGACGAGCTCATGCTCTCTCAGGAGACCCTGGAGAGCGGCTGCGAGCGATTCGAGCTCATCTCCGATGAGGCGCGCCTCGCGCGCTCGCCAGCCCCGCGAGGTGAGCTCACGCGCCAGCCAGGCGAGATTGCCCTCCTGGCGATCTCCCGCGACGAGCTCATCGCCGACGGCGACGAGCGCGGCGGCTCCTTCCCTCTCCGTCATGTCGTATCCAGCTCGGAGGCGACGACCTTACGGTGCGCCAGCCGCGCGAAGAGGTGACCGATCTCGTAGAGGAAGGCCATGGGGATGGCCATCATGAGCTGCGTGAAGGGGTCTGGCGGCGTGAGGATGGCCGCCAACACGAGGGAGCCGATCCAGAACGTGCCGCGGTGCTTGGTGTAGGTCTTCGGCTCCACGAGCCCCACTCGCGAGAGGACCATCATGAGCAAGGGCAGCTGGAAGATGATCCCCAACGCGAGGGTCAGGGTCGTGACGAAGGCGAGGTAGTCCTCGACCTTCGGGTCCGGGCGCATCTGTTCCAGCCCATATCCGAAGAGGAAGTAGCACCCGTACGGCAGCATCATGAAGTAGCCGAACAGCACCCCCGTGAAGAAGAACATCGCGCTCAACGGGAAGATCCTGTGGATCACGCGCTTCTCCTCCCTGTAGAGGCCCGCGGCGATGAACTGCCAGAGCTCCCATAGCACGTATGGCCCCGCGATGAAGAGCGCGAACCAGAGGCAGACCTTGAGGTAGTTGATGAAGGCGCTCGAGGCCTTGTCGTTGCGCGGCTGCAGCGGGATCGGATCAGCCAGGACCGTCTCACCGTTCACCTCTCGGAAGTAGGAGTCCCTGTTGAGCTCAGGGTCCTCTTGGAGGCGGCGCTCATAGAGCTCGAAGAGGTCCTCGTTGAGCCAGGTCACTGTCCGCTCCAGCGGCTCGAGCACGACCTCCATCAGAGACTGATGGAAGGTCCAGCAGAGGATGAAGGTCCCAAAGAGCGCGATCGTCGCGCGCAAGAGGCGCTTGCGCAGCTCATCAAGGTGCGCACCCAAGCTCATCCGGGAGCTCTCGATCGGGTCTTCCTTGGTTTCTCTCTCTTCAGCGCTCATGGGGAGTAGGCGCGCTCCCACGCAGGGGATCAGGGGACGGCGCGGCCCACATCATGCCACGGCCCGAGGCTCGAGGTGGGGCGCAGCCGTGAGTTCGGCCAGATACGCGAGACGGCGACCCGGACACCTGGTCCTGGCCGCCGCCGGTTCGGGTCGCGAAGACGCGCCTAGTCGCGGAGGAAGTACTCGCGGATCTGCTTGATCGGGACGATCTGGACGCCCATGGCGACCGCGTTGCTGTACGCAGGCTCTTCGCTGGGGCTCCTCGGCTCTTCGAGGGGCTCGCCGTCTTCGTCGGTGAAGATCTCGGAGCCGACGATGAGGTAGTCCGTCGTCTTGTCGACGCTGTCCTGGATGTGGATGCCAACCTCAGAGAGGAGGAGGCGGAGCTCCTTCTCGTTCCAGGTCCCGGAGAAGCGGCCGACGAAGGCGGCGTTGCGCTGGGAGCTCGGGTCGTAGATCGGGTTGTAGATGATGTCGCCCGCCACGGGGGGGTCGAAGGGGTCAGCTTGATCGCTCAGGAGGACCTCAGCCATGCCCTCTTCAACGCGGGTGACGGAGCACCACGCCTTGACGCGGTCGTCGCCGGGCGTGCCGTCGACGATGCGGAAGCGAGTCCCGCGCAGGAGGCGGTTCTTCTGGCCGATGTTGATCCAAGCGAGTCCGAGCTCTTCGTTGACCGCGAGGACCTCGCCGTCAGCAGCCTCAGGCTCCTTCAGGAACGCGAGCTTGCGACCCATCTCGTCGAAGCGGGTCTGCATCGCGGCGCGCTCTTGCGCGTGGTCGCGGCCCTGGCTCTCCATGTCCGAGCGCGTCTTGCGGAGGGTGGACTCACGGTCGGTGAGGCTGGTGCGCACTGAGGAGATCTGGCCCTCGAGGTCGCTCTGGCGATCGGCGGCTGCCTGCTCAGCGTCAGAGAGCTGAGAGCGAAGGTCTGCGATGATCGCGTCCTTCTCGGAGCCGAGCGTGTTGATCTGAGTGGTCTTGGCCTCAACCTGCGCCTGCAGGTCAGTGATCCGAGTGTTGAGCTCCTGGATCTGAACCTTCTTCGCCCGGTACGCAGGCACGGCGCGCTCAGCGGCGCCCTTGAAGTCAGTCACAGCGGCGCCCATGTCATCAAAGTCGTCTTTGAATGCGGTGAGGGCTGTCTCTGCTGCCTCCACCACGGACTCCCTCGTGGCTGAACTCTCATCGTAGAAGCCGAGGACACTCGAGATCTGGAAGATCTTCTCAATGTCAGCCTCTTGCTGGGCGACGGCCGCGTCTCGCTGAGCCTTCATGTCATCGCGCAGTCCGAGCGCCTCCTCGGCATCGTTGCTCGCGGTGAACGCGACAAAGAGGGAGACGAGGAACGCGACGATGAGAGCGACGATCCAGATGAGAGAGCCGGGGGCTGCGCCGCGACGGCTGGGATCGCTTTGATGGAGCTTCTTCATGAACTATGAGGTCATCCATGCGACAGCCAGACACGAGAATCGCATCCGCGCGCGCCGCTTGGGACAGGGCTTGGGGGTGGTGTGAGCCCGCTCGTCCCCTCCCTGGTGGTCCAGGAATGGGCGAGGGAGGCATGGTGATAACCGACAGAGAGGCATTCCGGCAAGTGTTTGGCGCCTCTAGATCCCATGTTGATCACTCAGAGTGTGGTCTCTAGGGTGCTCTCAGAGGTGATCCAGGGCCGCCCCACGCGGGGCCTCCTGCTGGTCATGATGGAATCGGAAGGAGCTTTGGACGGACAAAATCCGCCCCTGCGACCCCTATACCCGCCCTCAGGCCCCCAGTTTCACCCTACGAGCCATGAGCACTCCCACCGCTGATAGCCCCAACGCCCCGGTCTTCGGGGTCCTGGGCGGCATCGCCTCAGGAAAATCCCGCGTCGCGTCCATCTTGGCCGGCGCCGACGGCGTGGTGATCAACGCAGATGAGCTCGCCCACGAGGTCCTGGCCTCGGATGAGGTGAC
>JAKVCE010000288.1 GCA_022447405.1 Planctomycetota bacterium
CGTTGATGCAGTTTGAGTCAGGGGTCCACAGGGTGCAGCGGGTCCCTCAGACGGAGACGCAGGGAAGGATCCACACCTCGGCCTCTACCGTCGCCGTTCTCGCTGAGGCCGAGGAGGCTGAGATTCAGATCCGCGACGAGGACCTCCGTATCGACACGATGCGCGCTGGGGGGCCTGGTGGTCAGTCTGTGAACAAGACGAGCTCTGCGGTCCGCATCACGCACCTGCCCACAGACACCGTGGTGATCTGCCAGGACGAGAAGTCGCAGCACAAGAACAAGTCCAAGGCGCTGCGGATCCTCCAGACCCGCCTCTTGGATGCTGAACGGCAGAGGCTGCACGCGGAGCGGGCCGCGAGCAGGAAGAGCCAGGTCGGCACAGGAGACCGCTCTGCGCGCATCCGGACCTACAACTACCCCCAAAATCGCGTCACAGACCACCGTCTTGGAGAGAACTTCTCCCTAGAACAGGTGGTTGCGGGCAAGCTAGGGCCCATCACGGAGGCCTTAGCAGCCCTCGAACGAGAGGAGCGAATTCGCAACCTCTGATCTGTGGTCGGGTATGTACGACCAACGACCGACCCTCTGACTCTACGATTTCACCATGAGCCCCTCCGAGATCCCCGGCGACTTTGACGACCTCGAGCCCATCCTTGATGGCTCTGACCTAGAGCCCCTCCTCGATGGCGGGGGCCTAGAGCCGATCGAGGAAGACATCCCCGTCCACATCCCGGAGGCCGAGTCGACCCTCGACGTCCCTGAGCAGCCCGAGGCCCCGGCGGTCGCGGAGCCTGAGCCGATGGACGAGCCCGAGCCGGAGCCTGCTCCTGAGCCGGAGCCCGAGGCTGTCCTCGTCGAAGAGGAGCCGCCCGCCGAAGAGGCGACGAGCCAAGATGAGGCGGTCGCTGCGGCGGCAGTCGGCGCCGCTGCGATCGCTGGTGACGCCGCAGCAGAGTCCGCTGCGAGCGAGGCGGGGGATGGCGCGGCCTCGGCGAGGGGCAAGAAGCCGCAGGGCAAGCGAGAGCTTGAGAAAGCTCCCTTGATCCAACTCAAGGCCGCCCAGTTCTTGATGATCGTCTGCTTCCTCCCCTGGGCAGACCCGACGGTCAACTGGCTCAGCGTTGAGGTTGAGAAGCTCATCTGTGCGCTGGGCGTCTTCTTGGGTGTACAAGCGCAGCTCGCGTACGGAGGAGAGAAGGCGCTCGGCTTCATGAAGGGACTGACAAAGGGCGGGGCGCGGAACGGCGTCTTGCTGGGGTTTGTGGTCAGCCTCGTGGGCTTGGCCCCGATCACAGCCGAGTTTGCCACCGGACCGCTCCTTGAGAAGCTCACCTTGATCGGCGCGGGCTTCACCTATGCGCACATCGTCGGATATCGACTCGGTGGGGGATTCAACCCCCTGTACTCCTTCGCCTTCACATTGCCTGTCTTTGGTGGGGTACCTGCCCTGATGAACGGGCTCGCTTCAGACGCCGGCGGCTTCGCAAAGATCCTCGGCCTGTTTGGAGCGCTCGGAGCGACCTGGTTCGGCGTGCAGGGTGTTCGCGCCCTCATCATCGCCATGAAAGAGGCCAAGGCCGAAGGCGAGGCGAAGAAGAAGGCGGCCATCGAGGCGCGCCGCGCGGCGCGTAAGGCCGGCAAGAAGGTCGCCCCGATGGCCTCGCGCAAGCCCCGGAAGTGACCGCCTCGTGAGCGGAGGAGCTGACGCGCGCGGGACCTTGCCGCGGCCTGCAGACGCCCGAGAGATGCTGCGCATGGCGCGGGAGTTCCTCGAGCGCAAGGGCGTGGAGGAGGCCCGCCTCGACGCGGAGCTCCTCGTGAGCCACGCCCTGGGGCTGGACAGGCTGCAGCTCTTCCTCGAGCTAGAGCGCCCGATCACCTCCTCAGAGCTGGACCGTGCCCGGGACCTCTTGGTGCGGCGTGGGCGCAGGGAGCCCACGGCCTACGTCACGGGGAAGCGGGAGTTCTACGGTCGCGACTTCGTCGTCAGGACGGGCGTCCTCATCCCGCGGCCAGAGACGGAGCTCATCGTTGACCGCGGACGCGAGCTGTTGGCTGGGGCTGGGCGCGAGGTCGCGGTCGCTGACCTCGGCACCGGCAGCGGCTGCCTCGCGGTGACGCTCGCCCTTGAGCTTGGGGACGCGCGCGTGTGGGGGACGGACATCTCTGCGGACGCCGTCGAGCTCGCCCGTGAGAACGCTGAGCGGCTCGAGGCGGAGGTCGACTTCCGGGTCGCGGACGGGGTGAGCGGGCTCGCTGCGATCGTGAGCGAGCGCGGCGGCCCCTTGGACCTCATCGTCAGCAACCCGCCCTACATCGAGCCCTCCGAGGCCGACTCGCTCGCGCCCGAGGTTCGTGAGTATGAGCCAGAGGTCGCCCTGTTCGCGCCAGCGGGGGACCCCGATCACTGGCTGCGGGCGCTCTTGGACGCTGGGAGAGAGCTCCTCACTCCAGAGGGGAGCCTCCTCGTCGAGCTAGGCCATATGCAGGCTGAGCGCGCGCGCTCCCTCGCGAGCGACCGCGGCTGGGACGCCACAGTTCACGAGGACCTCGCAGGCATCGAGCGGGTCTTTGAGGCGCAGCGCGCCGCCGGCTGATCAGGACTCCGCGCTCGCAGAGCGGGCGCGATCCTCAGGGGCCATCTCCACGAAGGCCTCGAGGGCGTCACGGTCCGGTGGGGCCATGTCGTTCATGAAGGCCGCGATCTCGTAGTGCTCCAGGCGGTCAGAGATCTTGTCGCAGCGCACGACGACCGCCTCGCCCCTGACGAAGCGCATGCCCTCGTGGACGGGGAGCTCGAGGTCGATCCTGAGCGAGGTCATCTCTGGGATCGGGCGGTCGAGGAAGAAGCAGATCCCCGCCCGGCTTACGTCGCGCACCCGCGCCTCGAAGTGCCCCTCCGGGAGGAGGAGGCGGATGGGCCAGTCGGCGTCGGCGCGCGGGTACTGCCTGCGCTCTGCGCCAGTAGGTTCCGGAGTGGTTTGGGGGTCGTCGGTCATGGAGCGCTCTCTCGCGTCGTCCTCGCATGGTAGGGCTCTAAGGCGAAAGGTCCAAGCTTGTCACGCGTGACTTCGTGCTCGCGTATTCCTAGACTCGATCTTGGCGTGGGGATCCGCGCCTCGGCGAGAGGCACGCAGCCTCGGCCGCCCTTGAACGTTGCCGATAGAGGCCCGAAGGGCCGACACGAGCAGAGACGAAAACACAAAGGAGACCAGACGATGGCAAGCTTCAACAAAGTGATCTTGATGGGGAACCTCACCCGAGACCCCGAGATTCGGCGCACCCAGAGCGATATGGCGATCTGCAACATCTCGCTCGCGGTCAACCGCCGATATAAGGACGGTCAGAGCGGAGAGTGGAAGGACGAGGCCACCTTCGTGGACGTCACCATCTTCGGAAAGCGCGGCGAGTCCTTCGCCCAGTACCACTCCAAGGGCCGGACCGTCTACATCGAGGGACGCATCCAGAC
>JAKVCE010000289.1 GCA_022447405.1 Planctomycetota bacterium
AGCCTTCCTAGTTGACGAAGTCCTTGCTCGTGTTAGGGAATGGTGGGAGATGGATGCACTAGCGGGCTGGAGACATAATGCTGCGCGCGAGGACGAGCGGCGCGCCCGGCGCGAGCTCCGTGTTCAGGGGGAGCACGAAGGCGTTGTCACTCTGACTGTCCGTCAAGGTCCAGCCGCCGACGCTCAGATAGGCTGCTCCTGGGTTCTGGAGCTCGACCCAGTCGCCCGTGTCGTGCTCGTTGGCGGCGTTGTACTGGATCTCGGAGATCACAGCCTGCCCGGAGCCTGCGGGCCCGTGCTGGAAGCTCGCGACGAGGGAGAGGTCTTGGGAGAGGTCGATGGTGCGGGTGGGGCTCGAGACGCCGTCGGACCAGCCCCCGAAGGAGAGGCCGGGGCGGGTGCGCGCCGTGAGGGTGATCTCGTTCCCCTGGAAGTACTCTCCAAGGAAGGGGCCGTCGACCTCGACCGAGTTCAGGAGCACGCTCCCAGAGAGGGGTGGACTGACGTCCAGGCTCAGGTGATAGCTAGGCCCGAGGTTGAAGAAGGCTGCGAGCTGCTGCTTCGCATAGCCCGGGCGTTGGTGGAAGAACTCTGCGATCTCCTGGATGTCGGACTCCCAGTTGTGGTGGGGCTGCCCCCAGCGATCGAGGTGACGCTGGACCTCCCCCCGGATGTCAGCGGCAGCGAGGCGCAGGGTGTGGACGGTGTGGTCCACGGAGAGGGTCGTGTTGAGCAGATCCATGTAGCGGTTGACGAAGTCTCGCCTGAAGGAGGGACTGTCGTGGAGGTCCTTGAAGAGCTGGGTGACTCGCACGGAGCCAGCGAAGATGATCTCGAGCTTGCTCTCGTCCGGGCCCGTTCCCCACGCGCCCGTGCAGCCGTCGAAGTCGTACTGGAACCAGCGCCACTGCCCGGTGAGCGAGCGCGGCGCCCAGAACTTCACGTTGTTGTTAGGCCAGTCATCGTTCAGGAAGAAGTCCTGCGATATGGCGTAAGTCGAGAACTCATCTACATCGATCACCTGCCGAGCGCGGTCGTACATGTCTGGGGCGCTCATGTTGTGCAGCTCGAGGTAGTCGCAGACCGAGAAGAAGTGGAGGTTGTCGCCCTCGTGCTCATCCCAGCCGCCGCCCTCAAGGAGGTCGATCGCGTCCGTCGGCGTCCCGTGGTGAGATTCCGGATAGTGCTTGTCGTGGCGCTCGCGCAGGTTCTGGATGCCCCAGTATTCGCCGTTGACGTAGACGACCACGGGGCGATACCCGGAGGTGTCGATGTCCACCTCACGCATGATCCGCCCACAGATGGCGTCTCGCATCATGGCGCGATTGAAGTCTTGGCCGGCGTTCCTGAGCAGCAGTCGGCGGAAGGAGGTGACGGCGTAGTCTTCACCGAACACCGGGTAGTCGATCTTGTCATGGCCGTAACCAGAGCGGGCGACGAGCGCCATCGGCTTCTGGGGGTAGGAGAGGGAGGCGTGCCCGTGCGGCTTCGCGCCGAGGTCCAAGGCGAAGGCGGGTGAGCCGTCATGCTCGAAGAGCGTGACGTGGACTTGGCGCTCCCACTCGTCATTGGTGTTCGAGTAGAGGCCGTCTGCGCCCCACAGTTGGGAGGGGTCAGCGACTAGGGAGAGGACGTTCAGCGTGTGCGCGTGCGAGGTGATGAAGGAGGCCGTCGTCACCCGGCTGGGCCAGAGGCCGGGCGAGAAGGCTCGCACCCTCAAGGGGTGGATGCCCTTCGTCGCGGCGGGGAGGGAGAGGCCGCCCTGATAGAGCGCTGAGCTCTCCGTAGGGTCCGTGCCGTCCAAGGTGTAGCGCAGCTCAGCCCCTGGCGTGGGGCATGAGAGCTGGATGGGGAGGCGGCGCCTGAGGAGGCCACCAGGTGGGGAGATGAGGGGCGCCTCCGTGAAGCCGGGTCGATCGTCAGAGGAGTTCGCGCCGCCTGGTGTAGGGGAGAGGAAGTAGGCCACGGAGGCGTCACCGCTCGCTGGCCTCCCGACGGACTGGTCCAAGTAGAGGCGGCCTGTGATGAGCTGGTCTGCCGTCACGCCGCCGGGGTCAGTGAGGGTCAACACCTCTCCCTCGGAGCTGATTCGGAAGTTGGTGTGGAGGGCGTCCTCGTCAAACTCAAGCAAGGGGTTCGCTTGAGCGGGAGCAGTCCAAGCGTAGGAGTGTCCGATGGAGAGGAAGGGGGAGCAGGCTAGGTCTCCGCTCACCGAGCTCTCGTTGTGGACCTGGATAGCGAGGAGGTTTTCGCCCGGGACGAGGAGGTCGAGCCCGGAGTCTAGACGGAAGCCGTCTGGTGATTGGTCCCACTGGAGCACGCCCTGGTTGTGATCCGTGGCGAACTCATCGGCGGGAGGGTGCACTCCGCGCATGCCCAGCTTGGAGCGCGCGACCTCGACGCCGTTCAGGTATGCGACGAAGCCGTCGTCGTAGTCGAGGTGCAACATGAGGTGGCGCGCGTCGTCGAGCTGTGCCTCGCTGACGATGAACACGCGCCGCACGTAGACGGCTTCTCCGGAGACGTTTGTCTGCAGGTTGGGGTAGCCGCGACCGAAGCCGCTCGCTCCTTGCAGCCAGCCAGAGTCGTCGAAGTCTGGCTCATCCCAGCCGACAGGGGGCGCGGAGAGGCTTGATGCATATCTCCACAGCGCCCCGTCGTCGATGAGCGTGTCCCAGCGCAGCCCTTGCCCTTGGTCGAGTCCTGAGGCGTACACAACGAGGTGTGAGCCAGCGGAGATCGACTGATCGCCGAAGGTCCACTGAGTGGGGTCCTCTGGGTCGTCCGAGAGGCTCCAGCCCGCTAGGTTGACGCTGCTCGAGCCCAGGTTTCGGAGCTCAATCCAGTCGTATGCGTTCCCGTCCTCGCTCGCCTGGGTGCGGTAGTTCGAGGCTTGGACCTCATTGATGACGACCTGGCCGTGAGAGCTAGGTGCTAGGAGCGCGCAGAGGAGCATGGCGCCCAGATGGAGGTCTCCTATCCTGCTCATAGGTCCTTGAAACGTAGCAAATCTATAGGAGCGCGCATTGAAATGTCCGCGCGACCGGGCTCAATGCCTTCCCAGGCAGCCTGCTCCTCGCCCTGCTGATGGCGCTTATCGTCTCGCGGGCCTGAGGTGCCTCAGGGGAGGAGGCCTGCCCGCTCGAGGGAGAGGAAGAGGTCTTCAGCGACGAGCTCGTGCCCCTTTGCGTTCAGGTGAAAGGTGTCGCCGCGTAGGAAGACTGCGGGCTTGAGAGAGGAGCGCTCGGAGAGGTAGTGCCTCAGGGTCGGTCGGGCTGGGTAGTAGGGGAGGTCTAGGCCGGAGCAGATCATTCCGAGTGCGCCCTCTGGAGAGCGGTCTGCGGACTCTTTGCGGACCTGAAACTCAAAGGGAGCACAGACGAGCACGGGGCGCGCGCCCTTCGCGCGGAGCTCGCGGACGAGCTCGTCGAGCTCGCCCTTCAGGGCGGACCTCCCGCTCTCTC
>JAKVCE010000029.1 GCA_022447405.1 Planctomycetota bacterium
CCAGCGACACCTGGACACCAAGCTGGGCTTTAAGGATGCAAGGGCAAAGCTGCATAGCCTTCCTGTCTCTGGCCTCCGAATGGGGGATGTGGCCAGATCGTCCTATTCCGTATCTGTGAGGGTGCCACATGAGCTCCTGCGTGCAGAGCACTCCAACGTCGGGATCGTCTTGCAGGCGCGCCTCTTCCGCACCCCAAAGGACATCGAGGCGCTCGGGGAGGGAGAGCACGACGTGCGACTCGTGAAGGGCGTCTACCTCGAGCCCAAGGAGATCGCACACACAGAGCCCGGCGCGATCACGGACGCGTACCTCGCGTGCGCCGCCGAGCTCCTCAAGCGCAGCGGTCCGCTCAGCTTCGCGACCCACGACGACCTCCTCATCGACCGCCTCGCCCCCATGATCGAGGAGGCAGACGCTCCGCCCTCTTATGAGATCCAAGTGCTCGACGGCGTGCGCCCCTCCTACTGGGAGCGCTGGCGCGCTGCTGGACACACGGTGCGCGTCTACGTCCCCTATGGCCCAGACTGGCGCGCCTACAGCATCCGACGGATGCGCAAAAACCCGCAGATGTTCCGCGCGGTCACGCGCAGCATGTTCTTCGGCGAGTGACCCGCGCTAAAGCGCTCACTTGCCGACCTGTAGCCGGCGCGCGAGCAGCTCAGAGAGCTCACGCGTCGCGAGGATCTTGTTCATCGTCTCGCGGTAGTCATAAGGGACCCTGTGCCAAGTGACCGCGTCAGGCTCAAGGATTGCGTAGCACGCGCGGTTGTCCCCGTCCCTCGGCTGGCCGACGCTGCCGACGTTGACGAAGAACTTCTCATCGCTCGGCAGCTCCATGGTGCAGGAGTCCTCTCCGTCCAAGCCGTGAAAGCGCAGCGCCTCGTCGTGAATCCCCGGGTGATGGGTGTGCCCGGCGAGCGCGACGCCCTCAAAGCTGTCAAAGATGCTGCGCAACTTCTCTGGGTTGAGGTAGCCGTCTGTAGGGAGGACGTACTCGCGAACAGGGTCCCGCGGCGAGCCGTGTACGAAGAGGAAGCGCCCCTCTTGGTGGGAGAGCGGTAGCTTCTCCAGCCAGCTCCAGCGCTCTTTCTTCTCGCCAGAGGAGTACCACTTCGGCTGCATCCGCGTTCGCGTGTACTCGATGGCGCCCCGCGCGTGGGGGTTAAAGTCCGCCGCGCTGCGGAAGAGGGCGTCATCGTGGTTGCCCATCAGGCAGAGCTCAGCGTGACCGCGCACCACGTCGACGCAGAACTCGGGCTCCGGGCCGTATCCGACCACGTCTCCCAGGCAGTAGATCTTGTCCACCTCCTGATCGCGCAGGTGTTCGAGCACCGCGTTCAGCGCCTCTCTGTTGGAGTGGAGGTCTGAGATCAGCCCGATCTTCATCCCCGCTCCTCCGACTGAGCGCTGAGCTCTTCTGTGACAGCAGCGCGCAAGTCAGCGCAGGCTTTATCCAGAGAGCAGTCGAAGCTCGCACCCGCAGCGCGCGCGTGCCCGCCACCACCAAAGCGCCGCGTGAGACGCTGGACGTCATACCACTCCTTGCTGCGCGCAGAGAGCTTGCAGGTCTTGTCCGCGAGCTCTCGCACGAAGAGCACGACCTCGAGCCCCGCGACGCTGCGCACGCAGTCGAGGACGTCATCGCTGTCATAACCCACCGCCTCCTCAGACCATGGCTGAGTGACCAGCGCAGCTTGCCCTTCGGCGAAGTATTCGGTGCGAGAGGACCCCGCCGGTGAGCAGCGGGTGACTCGGCTTCTTGCGCTGTTCGATCGCCTGGAACATCCGCGCGGGCTCCACGCCCACATCCACGAGCTCTGAGGCGACGCGCAAGGTCTCCGCGTCAGTGTTCGAGTACTTGAACCAGCCGGTGTCGGAGACGATGGAGGTGAAGATCCCCTCTGCGGCGGCGAGGTCCACCTCCAGACCGATCGCCTCGTGGATCCTGTGCACCAAGAGACCCGTCGCTGACGCCCTCACATCGACGAAGGCCTCGTCCCACCACGGCTCGCCCCCGGCGATGTGGTGATCGACCACGAGCTTCTTGCTCTCTGCACGCGCGAAGGCATCTCCCAGGCGACCGCAGCGCGAGAGCTCGTTGAAGTCCAGGAAGACCACGACGTCGTGGGGCGGGAGCTCCTCTCCCTCCCACGCGCGGAAGGTCGCGTGGCGAGCGAGGTACTCGTAGCGGGGCTCGATCGGATCCGGATTGAGGATGAGGACCTCCGCACCCATGCGCTCCAAGCAGGAGGCCAGCGCGGCTTGAGCGCCGACACAGTCACCGTCCGGGCGCACGTGCCCGGTCAGGATGAAGCGCTTCGAAGACTTGAGGAGCTTGAGCGCGCTCAGCTGCTCAACGGTGCACTCAAGGGTGGCCTCTTCTGCGCTCGGATTGGTCGACATGTTCATCTCGGTGAGCCTTGAGCCCCCTAGATCTGAAGGGAGCGGGGAGCCCCGCGGTCACCCAGAGTATCCCATGCCCAAGAGCCACGAAAGGCTCACTGAACACAGCCAGGATCTAGGGAGAGCTCCTTCCCAGAAACCCAGAGCGTGGAGACTTGGGACGCCCCATTGGTGATCGCTTCCAGCGCCGCACCCTGGGCGTGGTGGAGCGCCATGTCAGCGAACGCGCCCACGCTGAGCTCCCCGACCCGCCCCTGGAGCCCGAGGGCCCGCGCGCCCGCCCTCGTAGCCATGTCGAAGACACGCTCGGGCGATGCGCCTGGGTGGGCCTGCCTGAACAGGGCGAGCTCGTGTGCCATGTCCAGGGCGTCGTTTCCAGCGAGGGAGTCTGTCCCGATGGCGACCTCGACACCCTCAGTCCACCAGCCCTCCACATCAAACTCTGGTCTCTGAAACCAGGAGTGAGCCCCCGGGCAGTGGACGATCACCGCCCCCCGCTCCCTGAGCAAGCGCGCGTCCCCCTCACCCGGATGGTTCGCGTGCACGAGGCTCACAGGCCTCCTCAAGAGACCCGCGGCGTCTAGACGCTCCAAGGTAGGCCTCGCTGGGTTCGGCATAACGAGCCCGTCGAAGCTGCTCGGCCTCCCGCGCTCCCACTCCGCCTCCTCGCTCGTCTCGTTCCAATGGATCTGCAAGGGCTGCTCACTCCCTCCAAAGGTGACGCTGAGCTCTGCGAGCAGCGCGTCGCTCACGGTGTATCCAGCGTGGGGTGAGACGCCTACAGAGAGGCTCGGGCCCGGGGCGGGGGGCTCGCGGAGACTCGCCATGACCTCCGCCCTGCGCGCTGCATCTCCGACGTCCAAGGCCTCTCGCAGCACGACCGCCCTGAGGGGATGATCAGCGAGGACGCGCAGCGCGGCGCCGGTGGAGTCCACATCCCCCACGGTCGTCGTGCCCCCCCTGAGGAGGCGCGCGGCGCCGGCGCGCACCGCCGCGTCAAAGTCAGCGTCGCGCTGACCCGCGCGCGCACCTAAGAGCCCCTTGATCCAGTCCGAGAAGTCCTCGCCTCGCGGGACGCTCCCCTCGAGTCCAGTGAGCTCAAGGTGAGCGTGTGCGTTCACCCAGCCTGGCGCGAGGACCCCTTCCCCCAGGTCCACCACCTCTCCCTCTGCCCGACGCTTGACCACCCCCGCACTGTCGAGGACCTCGAGGACCTCGCCGGAGTCACTCACGACGAGGCCGCCTCCAGCGAAGACCCGCCGCGCGTCAACGACGAGCTCACGGGCGGTGTAGGTGCGGATCGCCATGAAGGGATCCTACCGCGCGGCCTCCCCAGCGAGCGAGCGGCGCGCCTAGACAAAGAGACGGGAGAGCCTCTGGCTCCCCCGTCTCTTGAGGTCTATGAACTCTGTCTTCGGGATCAGTCGGGGGTGACCGCGATCGAGAGGTTCGTCACGCCGTGGATCTGGGTGTTGACGAGGCTCTGCGGGTGTCCGTGATCCTTCATGGCCTCCTCAAAGACGATGCAGAAGCGCACCATGTTCGGAGAGGGTGAGAAGAGGCCGAGCTCTTCAGGGTGACGCACCCAAGGGGTGAGGGATCCCTCAGCGATGTCACTCGTGACGCCGCCCAAGGAGACATCACAGGGGTCCGCCAAGAGCCCGTTCAAGCGAGCGCCTTGGAAGCGGACGGTGAAGAGGCTTCCGAAGAGCTGATCGTGGTTCAGGTCCTGACCGAGGAACTCCTCAAAGGACTCACCCGAGAGCGGGAAGTTCGGCTCATCCGCGAGGTCCGGGACGCCGCGGTAGGGCATCAGGTCAAGGATGGGGTCGCCGTTGCCGTCGACGCCGATCTCATAGACCACGTCCATGTTCCAGCCCATCTCGTCGGGCTCGATCGTGCCGCTCGTGTCCTCGTCATCATCAGAGTTGAAGGTCAACTGGAAGAAGTTGCCGTTCGGCTTCATCCAGCAGGACATCGCGCCGCTCATGGACTCAGGACGCACGCGTGACGTGATCATCCGCCCGACGCTCAAGATGGCCGCCGAGTCATAGGGAGAGTTGAAGCTCGGATCATCCGGGTTGAAGGGAGCGATGAAGGGTGCAATCTCTGAGGCGAGCGTCTCTTGGCCTGCGGGGTCGCCTTGCAGCGGACCGCCTTCGACCTCGAAGCGGACGAGGCCCGGGCCGCCGTCGCCGCCGAGCGAGCCGCCGACTCCTTCGCCGCCAGCGCCGCCAGCGACGACCAGTCGGTTTGAGACGGACTGAATATCAATGCTCGGAGCTTGGATCTTGATCGCGCCACCAGAGCCCGCGCCGCCAGGAGAGGCGAAGGCGCCACACGCGATCTTGTTGGCCTCCTCAGACTGCCCCTGGTTGGTGCACGCCCAGATGTCCTGGTTGAGGATGGTCGCGCTGCCACCGTCACCGCCAGAGCAGTCGATCTGGCCATTGACCGTGATCAAGTTGCCGCTGTGCAGCTGGAGCGCGCCGCCGCCACCGCCGCCGCCGGCGCCGGAGTGATCCCAGTAGGGGAAGAAGAAGTTCGTCCCGGAGCCGAGGCAGGCAGTGCCTGTCTCGTCAGGAGAGGCGTTGTTACGGATACCCCAGAGGTGCATGCCGCCGCCGCCGCCACCGGAGCCACCCCGCAGGAGGCCGCCGACGAGCCCGCGCACGATGGGCTCCGAGCCCGGGGCCTCGATGTTGAGGCCGGAAGTACTGCCGGGGCTGGTGTTCGGGGGGAGGTTCGAGATCAGCCCGGGGTTCAGCGCGACGTAACCGGAAGCGCTGGGGAGGCCTTCATTCCCTGTGAGCGCGTAGCCGCCGCCAGCGCCGGGCTGCCCGACCGTGGCGACGCGGCACTCAAGGGCGCCAGAGGAGATGTTCAACACGACGCTGTAGTCGATGTCGCCGATGTCCTGCGCGTGCTGGTTAGAGGTCGGGACGTTGTTCGGCCAGTGCGATCCGCCCGTTCCCTGCCCAAAGTCCACGAGGCCGAATCCGCCGACACCCTCGCCCGCTCCCCCATCGATGATCGCGCCGGGGTTCGAGATGCCGCCGAGGTTCTGCAACGAAGTGGAGCTGTTGGTGTGATCGAAGCGGTCGCCGCCCGTACCACCTGAGCCAGCAGCCGGACCACCGAGACCACCGGGGCCGCCAAAGGCGGTCGCCGGGCTGAGGATGGGACCATCGGTGTATGAGTTGGACTGGTGGGCAGACGCCGTCTCGCCCGTGCAGTCGAGGACGCCGTCTACGAGCAGATCGCCGCGAGAGTACACGCGACCAGGGTTGCTGCCTGTGAGGACGAGGCGACCGTTGCCCCTGATGACGACGCGGGAGAACTCGAAGCGCCCGTCCGTGATCGTGATGGTCGGCCAGCTGTCCATGTCCGCGGGGTCGTAGTCCACGCCAGGCAGAGAGTTGTCGAGGAGGTCGCGGACCTGCTCGGCCAACGGGAACTCCTGGGAGTCCGTGTCGAGGGTGATCACCTCACCAGGTTCAATGACGAGCTCACCGAGGCGACCAGCGCCGCCGCCGAGGCCGAAGCCGAGGTACTGGAAGGAGCTCCCCGCCTCATCGATACCGTCCTCACCCCACCCCTTGCCGGAGTACAGGGTCGCGTGGTTGTCGTCATTGTCGAAGTTCTCGCCGTCGTCATCGGGGAGGGTGACATCCGCGAAGGGCTGGGCCTCGGGGATGCAGTAGAAGAGGCCAGCGTTGTCCAGCCCGTTACCCACGAGGTCAGAGATCTGCTCAGGCAGGTCGATGACGATCTGGCGCGGGAGCGGACCAGAGCCAGAGGCCGGGAAACCGACCTCAGGGGTGAAGACGAAGGTCGTCTGGAAGAGCTCTTGATCCCAGAAGGCCGCCCAAGACCCGCCCACGGGGACCTGGTCTGTGATGTTGTTCGTGTTCCCGTCCGGGTCGATCATGACCCTCGCAAAGGGGGCATCACCAGACTGGGGGCTCGCCAAGGTGGCGATGTTCATCAGATCATCGAAGACGATGGTGACCTGAGAGCTCAGAAGAACGTCAGCGACTGAGGCGGGACCGCTCTGGATCTCGACGTCACCCTGAACGATTGTGTCCACGAAGACCCGCGCCTTGGGCGCGCCGGGCACTGCGTCCAAGACATCCGTGGTCGTCTGGACAGTGCAGCTCAGACGGCTCTCGTTGGGACCGCCACCTTGAGCTTTGACGAAGGGGCCGTCATCACCTTGGGCCGTGCCGGGGACCTTGATGAGGTAGGTCTCGTTGGGCTCAAGAGCGAAGACGGGGTTTCCAGCTGAGTCGAGGCTGAGCGTCGGGCGCGCGATCAGGCGGTTCGGGTTCAGCGGGTCCAGCGAGTAATCGAAGGCCGGGATGGAGCCGTCATTCGCGTTCTGAACTTGGAATGACTGGTTGTCGACGCTCTGCAGATCCACGGGACCAGAGAACAAGACGACGAACTCGGGGTTGATCCCGACGAGGTCGATGGAGCACGCGACCTGGCTTCCACCTGCTCCGTCTCCACAACCGAGGGAGCAAGACTCAATATAGAGCGAGCCTCCGCCTCCGTTTCCGGAGCCGCTTGAGCAAGCGGCGGCGAGGAGGACTGAGGCGATGGCAAGGGCCTTGGACGCGTTCTGTGCGTTCTTCATAGGGGGCTCTTCTGGGGGTCGGCGATGCGGGCTCTTCCCGCATGGTCGAGGTTCTTGTGCTGGATCAACCCCGGGCCCGATGAGGCCCGAGGAGCATTCAGAGACCCTGTCCGAAGCCTTCTTCGACAGGAACAGGGGCTGAGCATATTAGGCGCTCCAGCGGCAAGGTTGCCATGTATTTCTGGCCTTGTGGGCCCGAGAGGGCCGTTTTTACCTTCTTTGGCCTCCTGAGCGCGCTTCTGCATTGTATTCCGTCATCCGTCCGCGACCATGGCGCTCTGCGTGGGTACCTTGTGAGCTAAGCCCAGCGGACCCCTCAGAACCCCCGCTGCGAGCGTTCTCCCCCACCTGTAACAAGTTCCATGCCGATGCTCCGCCCCTGCAAAGCAGCCCTCCGAGGCCCTCTGAAGGCCCACGACACGCGCCGCGCGAGGGTCCAGCGTGCGAGCTCGCACACCCTCGCGCTCGCCCTCTCCCTCCTCACTGCCTGCGGGGGCGCCGACGAGGAAGAGCCCGTCACCGCCTCCACCCACGGTGACCCCGAGGCCAAGGTTGAGGAGCTGATCCGCCTCCTGACCCCACTGGATCCGACGCTGACAAGCGATCACCACGACGAGCACCTGCACGCGCGCCGGGCGCTGCAGGAGGAGCTCGAAGAGAGCAGCGAGGAGTTTGGCCGCGCCGCGCTCGCTGCCTTCCACCAACACCGCGACGACATCGTCGACGTTCGACGCGGGCTCTTGCAGGTCGCGGCGCGCTCCGCACCTGTCGACACCGCGCCTCTCTTGGAGAAGCTCGTGGTGGAGTACGGGCACCCGCTCGAAGAGCGGGCTGAGGCGACCCTCTTGATCGGAGAGGCCGCGCCCGAGCGCGCGCTAGCCATCCTGGAGCCGATGTGCAGGCGCACGAAGCGGAACGAAACCCTCCCCCACGACGAGTTCCTGATCCGAGGATGGGTGAGGGCCTGCGAGGAGCTCGACATCTCTCCCGTCCCAGTTCTCGTCGACAACGCTACGAACATCACGAAGGATGAAACCTCCCGCCACTACTCCGTCAAGCAGCTCGGCGATCACGTCGACCCGCTAGGCAGACAGGCCCTCGAGATCATCCTCATCGAGTCCACAGGCAACGGCTACATCCGCCGCATGGCGGCGCAGTCCCTCAGGAAGACCCTGCCCGCCGAAGACGCCTGCGCCCTCTTCAAGGAGGTCGCCGACAGGGAGGCTGAGAGCAACTTCCTCATCTTCCTCTTGGACGTGATCGCGGAGACCTGCCCGTGATCACGGACACCCACTCGCACCTCTTTTGGAAGCGCTTCGACGATGATCGCGAAGAGGTCATCTCGCGCGCCAAGGACGCCGGGGTAGAGCGCATGCTCGTCGTCGGCACCACCCTGGAGACATCGAGGAGCTCCTTCGAGCTCGCGGCCGCCCACGACGGCTTGTACCCCACGGCTGGGGTCCACCCTCACGACGTCGAGGCGCCAGATGAGGTCGTCCGCGAAGAGATCGCCACCCTCTGCGCCCTCCCAGAGTGCGTCGCCGTCGGAGAGACGGGGCTCGACTACTTCCGTGAGTACAGCCCCCACGAGGCGCAGCGCGACTGGTTCCGCTGGCACTTAGAGCTCGCACGCCTCCTAGACAAACCAGCGATCGTCCACTGCCGCGAGGCTCACGAAGACACCGTGCGGATCCTCGCTGAGTTCCCCGGCGTGCGCGGCGTGATGCACTGCTACGCGATGGGTGATGAAGAGCTCAGCCCCTACCTAGACATGGGCTTCTACATCTCCTTCTCGGGCGTCGTGACCTACCCGAAGAACGACGGGAACCGCGCCGCAGCCCTCGCCGTCCCGGCCGACCGCCTCCTCGTCGAGATGGACTGCCCCTTCCTCGCTCCGCAGCCCTTCCGCGGAAAGCGCAACGAGCCCGCCTTCGTCACCGCGACCTTGGAGGCTGTCGCCGAGCTCCGCGGCGTGCCAGCGGATGAGTTCGCGCTCCAGACATCAAGGAACGCCGCCGAGCTCTTCGGGCTCCCCGCGCTCTGAGCCCAAACGAAGAGAGGCCCCGCCGGAACACCGACGGAGCCTCTGCGGAAGGGAGTGGTCCTAGTTACTGGACTGCCACCCAAGTGTTGCTGTCATTGCCAGCTGCCCCCACTGCGACCGGAGACGCCATGTCATTCGAGGCGGTGTACGCGGCGTCATAGCTCGGTCCGCTCGTGACGCTGGAGTAAGCACTCGCGCCACGGTTCGAGGTCTGCATCAGGTCACCCTCTTGGTTGACGAAGAAGCAGCGGTTGCCGGTGTTCCCTGAGTCCAGCGGCCACGCGTAGGCGCACCAGAGGATCTCGCAGTTGTCCGGGTCCGGGAAAGGTGAGCTGGTCTTGCCGCCGCCAGAGTCTTCGGTCACGCCTGTCGGCGCGCTGCCCGTGGAGGGCAGGAAGATCTGGAAGCAGTAACCAGAGCGCACGACCACGCCGTTCGCGTCCACGCTGCCGAAGGCAGAGGAGAGGACGGAAGGCGAGAGCTCGTCCGTACCAGCCGCCCCTGCGCTAGGAGCGCCGCTGCTTGAGACGCGCAGCGGCACCTGCCCTGCGAGCTCGGCGAAGTAGCCGTACTCTCCGCCGCCGTCAGCGTCAGTGTCGATCGCTGAAGACGACTGAATCTGCGCCTGGGCCGACGAGACCGAGCGCAACGTGGCGACCGCGGCTGACTCGTTCGCCGAGAGGCGCGCGCTCATCAGCTTCGGGATCGCGATGGACGCGATGATGGCGATGATCGCGACTACGATCATCAGTTCGATAAGAGTGAATCCTGCCTTGCTTCTTTCGCTCATAGTGATTTGGGGTCCCTTCCCCTGTTGAGTTGTTGAGTGCCTCTCTGCGCTGTGCGAGAGAGATCACCTGCCTGTCTCGGAGCCTCGCGGCCCTTTGGCCCGTGCTCCTCTTTCGAGCGAGGAGCGTCGAGCCTGCTAGGTCCTCTGCGTCTCCGGTCGGCGCCGGCTCGATGCCTCTCGAGCCCCCACCGGCTAGAGTCCCCTGCTCCCCTTTGTTCGGTGCTCAAGGCGTGAAACCTTGAGCGTGTTTCGCTTGTTTCTCCCGTGATGGAGGTATTTCATCCCGACGCGCCCAGCTCTCCCACGATGTCGAGGATCGGGAGAAAGACCGCCAGGACCACGCCGCCGACCAGCACCCCCATCACCGCGATGAGGATCGGCTCGATGAGGCTGGTGAGCGAGCTCACGGTCGCGCGCACGCGCCCCTCATAGAACTCGCCGATCTTCTCGAGGAGCGCCTCGAGCGAGCCCGTCCGTTCGCCGATCCCGACCATCCGAGAGACCATCGGGGGGAAGAGCGAGGATCGGCTGAGCGGCTCAGCGAGCGAGTTCCCCGACTGCACGGAGCTCGAGCAGTCGCGCACCGCGCGCGCGATCGCGCGGTTCCCCGCGGTGTCCGCGACGATGTCCAGGGCGCCTAGGATTGGCACGCCGGCGCGGATGAGCGTCGAGAAGGTCCTGCTGAAGCGCGCCAGCGCCACCTGTCGCAAGACCTCACCGAGGACCGGCAGCCTCAGGCTGGCGCGATCCATGAGCTCACCCCCGCGCGCGGTCCTCTTGGCGAGCCAAAGGAGCAGCCCGGGGAGCGCGAGCACGCCCAGGCAGGCCAACCACTGCTCTCGGATCGAGTCAGAGAGGCCGAGCACCGCCGTCGTGATGGCGGGGAGTTCGCTGTCCAGGGACTCGAAGACGTCACGGAAGCCAGGCACGACCCCGATCAACAAGAAGGCCGTGATGGAGATGACCAAGCCGAGCGAGACCACGGGATAGGTGAGCGCAGAGCGCAGCTCAGAGCGGAGCTTGTCCCCGTCCTCCAGGTGATCCGCGAGGCGCTCGAGGATCTGATCCATCTGGCCAGAGGCCTCCCCCGCTCGGACCATCGAGATGTAGAGCGCGCCGAAGGTCTTCTCGCGGCTCTCGAGCGCGGCGGAGAGATCTGCGCCGTTCCGGACCTCGCCCGCGACTTGAGCGGCGACCTTACGCATGGCCGGGCTCTCAGACTGCTCCGAGAGAACGTCCAAGGCCTCGAGCAGCGCGAGCCCTGCGGCCAGCATCGTGGAGAGCTGCCTGGTGAACATGGAGAGGTCGGTGCGCTTGACCCGACCGCCGACGCTGCGTGCGTCTTGGAGCCGGTTCAAGATCCCCCTCACCCCCTGTGGCGCGGGACGAACCCGGACGACCGCGAGGTCCCTCGCGCGCAAGAGCGCGAGCACCTCCTCGCTGCTGCCAGCCGCCACTTGCCCGCGCACAGAGCGCCCTGCGCGCTCCCTGGCCGCGTACTCAAAGAGGGTCACGCTGCGCCTCCTCGCTCGCGCGAGCCATCATCCACCGTGACACGCAAGACCTCCTCAAGGGACGTCCTGCCTCGCACAAAGTTCAGCAAGCCGGTCCGACGCAAGGTCTCCATGCCGTGAGCCACGGCGACCTGTTGGAGCTCGTGCGATGGCGCGCAGGCGAGGACCATCTTGCGGAGCTCCTCGTTGAAGTTCAGCGCCTCCACGATCGCGAAGCGCCCCGAGTAGCCGCCGTTGCAGCGCGCGCAGCCGTCGAGGTTTGGCTTGTAGAGGGTCGCCCCCTCACAGTCAGCCTCGCTCAAGCCGAGCTTCCCGAGCTCTCGTACGGAGACGTCAGCGGGTTGTCTGCAGTGCGTGCAGAGCTCTCGCGCGAGGCGCTGCGCGGCGACGCAGGTCACGGAGCTCGCCACGAGGTAGGGGTCCACGCCCATGTCGACGAGCCGCGTGACGCTGCTCGCGGCGTCGTTTGTGTGCAAACTGGAGAGCACGAGGTGCCCCGTCAGGGCGGCCTTCACAGCGATGTCCGCCGTCTCGAGGTCCCGGATCTCGCCGACGAGGACGATGTCAGGGTCTTGGCGGAGGATCGAGCGGAGGGCGTCTGGAAAGGTCAGGCCGCGCTTCGGCTGCACCTGCACCTGGTTGATGCCGGCCATCTGGAACTCGACCGGATCCTCCACCGTCGTCGTGTTGACGCCGTCCGTAGAGATCTCCCGCAAGCAGGAGTAGAGCGTCGTCGACTTGCCAGAGCCGGTCGGGCCTGTCACGAGCACGAGGCCGTGCGCAGCGCGGATGGACTGGCGGAGGTCGGTGAGGGTCCTGCGCTCGTAGCCGAGGGAGTCGAGCCGGTGCGGCACCGCGTCCGAATCGAGGATCCTCAAGACGGCCTTCTCCCCCCCGACCACTGGCAGCACGGACAGCCTGAAGTCGACCGCGCGCCCCTCATAGCGAATGCGGAACTTGCCGTCCTGAGGTCGGAAGCGCTCCGCGATGTCGAGCTGTGCGAGGACCTTCAGCCGACTGATGAGCGCAGAGAGGATCGCGCGCGGCGGCTGCATGAAGGTCGAGAGGTTCCCATCGACCCGGAAGCGCACGCAGACCGTCTGCTCGCCAGGCTCGATGTGGATGTCGCTCGCCTTCTCCTCCAGACCGCGCGTGAGCATCGCGTTGATCATGCGCACCGCGGGGGCGTCGTCTCCCGTGCTCTCGGCGAGGTCGAGGTCGTCCTGCGTCGCCTCCATCTCCACCTCGACGCCGCCGACCTGGGAGACCTCGGAGAGGAGCTCCTCGACCTCGATCTCCGTCGAGCGGAAGGCCCGATCCATCGCCGCGCGCAGAGATCGCGGGTCCGTCACCATCGGCTGCACCCGTGCCCGCGTGCGCTTCTCCAAGTCATCGAGGAGCACGAGGTCGAAGGGGTCGCACACCGCGACCGTCAAGACGTCGCCGTTCTTGATGAGCGGGAGGACGCCGCGCTCCAAGCAGACGCTCCGCGGGATGCTCTCTAGCGCCTCCGGAGAGAGCTCCACCCGGTCCAGATCCACGGGCGGCATCCCTGATGCCGCGGAGAGCTCGGAGAGGAGCGCGTCGGTGTTGAGCGCGCCTGCTTCGAGGAGGTCTCCGACGGGCTCTGGAGAGCGCGCGACGGCCTCATCCCACTCGCTGCGACCGACGAGACCGCGCTCGAGCACGAGCCGCTCCATGCGACCACCGCCCGTCACGCGCTCACCGCCCGGAACATGTCTTTGAGCTCAGACGGGTCCGCGAGGGCCCCTTCAGCCTCCGCGAGCGTGATCTTTCGAGCTTGCACCAACTCAAAGAGGTGCTGCGCCATCGTGCGCATGCCCTTAGAGGAGCCCGTCTGTAGGCAGGTCTTGATCTGGTGGGTGCGGCCCTCCCGGATCAACGCGCGCATCGCTGGAGTAGCCCGCAAGAGCTCCGCCGACAGGACTCGCCCGCGCCCGCTCGCGTGCGGGAGCAGCTGCTGCGAGATCACCGCCTCGAGGGAGAAGGAGAGCTGGGTGCGCACCTGTGTCTGCTGGTGGGCCGGGAAGACGTCCACGACCCTGTTGATGGTCTGCGCCGCGTCCGAGGTGTGGAGCGTCCCGAAGGTGAGGTGTCCGGTCTCCGCCAAGGTCAGCGCGGCCTCGATGGTTTCCATGTCGCGCAACTCCCCTACCAGGACGATGTCTGGGTCCTGTCTCAAGACGCTTTTCAGGGCGCGCTGAAAGCTCT
>JAKVCE010000290.1 GCA_022447405.1 Planctomycetota bacterium
GGCTGATTTGTGGGACGCCGGGCGCGACGCTGCGCGCCACGGCCCAGCCCTCATAGTCGATGGAGAGTTGCTGCGGCCAGAAGAGGAGGCCTAGGTAGTGAGTGATGGCGCCGGTCTGGGTGAAGAGGGAGTGGAGCGGGCTGACCGCTTCGGCTCCTAGAGTCACCGACTCTCCGCGGTCCGAGGCGAGGAAGCAGAGGAGGAGCACGAGCCAACTCGCAGCGAGCCCTAGGTAGAGGCCGCGCCGCGCGGCCCAGGCCGCGCGCCAGGAGCCGCTCAGGAAGGCTCGGTCCCACGCGATGGCGATGAGCGGGGCGCTCACCATGACCTCCTTCGAGGCCATGCCGAGGCAGGAGGCGAGCACGCAGAGCCCTGCCCAAGGTCGCGGTGTGTCTGCGCTCTTGGTGAGGCAGAGCAGCACGCAGAGGTAAGAGAGGGAGACCAAGAGCTCGCTGCGGGATGCGACGAGGTTGACGGCGTCCGTGAGCAGCGGATGTATGGACCAGAGCAGCGCGATCACGGTCGCGACTTGGTCCGCGCCCAGAGCTCCAGCGCTCGTGATGGTCCTGCGCGTGAGCGACAGGAGCGCCAAGGCTGTGAGGACATGGAGGATGAGGTTGGTCACGTGCCAGCCGCCGACCTCTAGCCCGAAGAGCGCGTGGTTGAGGGCGAAGCTGAGCGCGACGAGCGGGCGCCCGCTCGCGGTGCTCCCCGCGGGCGCGGAGAAGCAATCGCTGAGTGACTCCGGTGGGAGGAGCTCGTTCTCGACGATGGCGGGGAGGTCGTCGAAGACGAAGGGGCCGCTCAGGGCGTTCGAGTAGGCGAGCACGGAGAGCGCGACCACCAGGAGCGGCGCTGTCTTGCCTGTGAGGGCGTCCCAGAGTGCTTGAGTCTTTGCGATCATCGCGTCAATCGGCCGTCGAGGGACAGGGCTCCTCTCGGTCGACGCTCGTACGGTAACCCTCAAGCTCTCTCTGAACACGCGCTCTTCAGCCCCTTGATCGCTGAGGTGCCCCTCGCAGCGGAGGATGTGATCGAGGCGCGCTGAGCCGTATGCTCCCGGGATGGAATCAGAGCCCAAACAGAGCGATGGAAACCGCGAGGCCTTCTGGCGCGCGAACAAGCGCTTGATCTCCCTCCTGCTCATCATCTGGCTCGTCATCTCGCTTGGTTGCGGGGTCTGGTGGGTTGAGTGGTTGAACCAGTTCACGATCGGGAGCCTGCCGTTGGGCTTCTGGATCGCCCAGCAGGGCTCGATCTACACCTTCGTGGTCTTGATCCTGATCTACGCGGTCTGCACCGACAGGTTGGAGCGTAAGTACGGGGTGGCGGAGTGAGCCTGGCCTCAGCGCTCCTCGAGGCGGTCGCTGACCCCAGCCGGCCTTGGACCTTCGCCTTCATCGGCATCACTTTCGGCGCCTACCTGATCATCGGCTGGCGCAGCCGGGTGCGCGAGACGCGCGGCTTCTACGTCGCCGGCCAAGGTGTCCCCGCGATCGCAAACGGCGCCGCGACGGCTGCTGACTGGATGAGCGCGGCCTCCTTCATCGGGATGGCGGGCCTCATCAGCGTGAAGGGCTCCGACGGCGCGATGTACCTGATGGGCTGGACGGGTGGCTACGTCTTGTTAGCGCTCCTCCTCGCGCCCTATCTGCGGAAGTTCGGTCAGTACACGGTCCCGGACTTCGTCGGGACGCGCTACGCGAGCTCTACAGCGAGGATCGTCGCCGCCTGCTGCGCGATCTTCGTCTCCCTCACCTACGTGGCCGGCCAGATGAAGGGCGTCGGCGTGGTCTTCAGCCGCTTCCTTGAGGTCCCGCTGGAGATCGGCGTCGTGATCGGGATGTTCATCGTCGCCTTCTTCGCCGTCTTGGGCGGCATGAAGGGGATCACCTGGACACAGGTCATGCAGTACTTCGTGCTGATCGTGGCCTTCCTCATCCCAGCCTTCGCGATCGCGCGGATCTTGACCGAGGGGGCCCACAGTGTCCCGCAGTCGGCCTTCCTCTTCAGCGACCTCGCCGAGCGGCTGAACCAGATCCAGATCGACCTCGGCTTCGACGAGTACACGCAGCCCTTCACGAGCGACACGCGGCTCAACGTGTTCTGCATCACTGCCGCCTTGATGTTCGGCACCGCGGGCCTCCCGCACGTCATCGTGCGCTTCTACACGGTCCCGTCGGTGCGCGCCGCCCGCTGGTCCGCGTTCTGGGCGCTGCTCTTCATCGCCATCCTCTACACCGCCGCGCCCGCGGTCGGGATGTTCGCGCGCTACAACCTCCTGAACAGCCTCCATGAGGCGAAGATCGTCGAGACAGAGGTCATAGAAGCCGTTGACGGCGGGACCGAGCGCAACCTCTATCGCTTGGAGTCACCCAAGGGGGAGGCGCTCGACTGGGCCTACAACTGGCAGGCGACGGGGCTGCTCTCCTTCGACGACATGGATGAGAGCGGGACCATCTCACTCGCCAAGACCAGCGCAGAGGCGACGATCGACAAGGACATCATCGTCCTCTCGACGCCTGAGGTCGCGGGCCTCCCTGCGTGGGTCATCGCCCTCGTGGCAGCCGGCGGCCTGGCAGCTGCGCTCTCGACCGCGGCGGGGCTCTTGCTCGTCATCAGCTCCTCTATGGCACATGACCTCTATGTGCAGTTCGTGGACCCGGAGGCCTCTGAGGAGAAGAAGGTCATGGTCGGTCGAATCATGATCATCCTCGCGATCGGCGTGGCTGGCTGGTTCGGCATCAACCCCCCTGGCTTCGTCGCGGAGACGGTGGCCTTCGCCTTCGGGCTCGCGGCAGCGAGCTTCTTCCCAGCCATCCTCTTGGGGATCTTCGACTCGCGCACGAACCGGCAAGGCGCGGTCTCAGGCATGATCGTCGGCATCGCCTTCACGGCCTTCTACATCCTCGGGAACCAGTGGGACACGATCTTCAGCGTCACTCGAGACGCGGACTTCGTCCGGCCTTGGTACATGACCCGCTGGTTCTTCGAGATCTCCCCTCAGGGGATCGGGACCGTGGGCATGCTCCTCAACTTCATCGTCACTCTCACGGTGAGCCGCATGACTCCGCCGCCTCCGGCGGAGGTGCGCAAGCTCGTCCAAGACATCCGCGTCGCGGGTTGAGCCCGCGGCGCGTTAGGGGATGAACTCGACGCTGACCGCGTTGGTCAGGTTGAAGGTCGCGCCGCCGGCGGGCGGGTCACGGAACCAGCACTGGAAGCGCCAGGTCTCGCCGGGGTCGACCTCGGCGGCGCTGTAAGGGGGCGCGCCGAAGAAGTCGAGGTCCTTCTGATAGGAGCCGGTCGCGCCGGAGTGCAGGACGTTCATCCGGAACACGCCGCCGCCGACGCAGCGGAAGCCGTTCCCGAAGGGCACCTGGATCGCGTTGGGGCCGTAGAAGAAGATCCCGAACTGGTTGGTGGGGATCCCCGTGGCGATGAGGCTCAGGTCG
>JAKVCE010000291.1 GCA_022447405.1 Planctomycetota bacterium
GGGGAAGCCGCTGCGCAGAGGCCTCTTCAGGAGCTAAACCTAGTCGAAGCCGCCGTCTTCCTCGGCGCCCGTGAGGCAGGTGCCGAGGACGTTCCCGCCCAAGGCCTCGAGGGTGTTGTGCGTCTGCTCGACGTGGTGACGAGGCGTCAAGCCGAGGCGGACGACGAGGACGATGCCGTCAGCGATGCCGCCGAGGAGGCTCGCGTCCGAGATCCGCAGGGCCTCGGGCGTGTCGATCAAGACGTAGGAGAAACCCCGCTTGAGGGTCCCCAAGACCGTGCGCATGCGCTCGGAGCCGAGGAGCTGGGAGGGGTTGTCGGGGAGCGTGCCAGCGCCCATGACCTGCACGCCGGGGACTGAGGTCGCGCGGACAGCAGAGTCCAGGTCGCATGTGCCCGAGAGCACGTCGGCGAGCCCTTGGCGCGGCTGCAGCCCGAGGTACTCCTCGATGCCCGGGCTGTGGAGGTTGGCGTCGATGAGGAGCACCTCTGTGCCCGGGAGCTCCGCGAGAGAGAGCCCGAGGTTGATCGTGGCGACCGTCTTCCCTTCTTTGGGCGAGGAGGAGGTCAGCACGACGGAGCGAGGAGCGCCCTCCGGGTTGAGCGCGATGATCGAGTTTCGCAAGCCGCGGAACTGCTCTGCGACGCGACCGCGGGGGTCCTTCACGAGCGCGATCTCGTCCCGCTCGATCGGTACACCGCGACCCTCGTCAGGGGCTGCAGGGCTGAGTGCTTGGGGACGGGTTGTCTTCTTCGCCATGGTGAGGTGTGGGTGTGGTGGACCACATTTCCTTTCGGCAGTTTCGCGGCCCTCTAGGGAGGGCAAAAGGCCCCTCAAGCCCCTGAAGTGCTCTCCCGGGACTCAATAACGCATCAGGGGGCCCTCAGCGGCGCTCTTCGACCCTGAGGAGGCCGACATCAAGGGGCAAAGAGCGCCCGCGAGGGGGGGGCGGATACTCGGCCAAGAGGGCCTCCTGGACCTCTGGGGCGTTGGTAACCAGCCTGGTCTGTGCAGCGAAGGTCTGCAGCGAGCCCTCATCGCCTGCCTCCTGCAGCGCCCAGCCGACCCTACGCCAGGCCTCCGCGAACTCCTCCAGGCGCTCCTGATCCGTGAGGTCGAGGGCCTCTAGCTCCTCCAAGAGCAGGCTCCGCACCAGCGCCCCCTCGCGCTCACCAGCGCGGCAGGCGATGAGCTGTAGGTCTTCCGCCCCGGCACCAGAGGCTCCCGGAGCGAGCACTCCTGAGAGCTCCAAGAGCCGAGACCAACGCGCCCCCTCGTCCTCCTCGGGAGCGACCGCGCTGAGCGCGCGCGCGACCCGACCTCGTCCGAACTCGCTGCACCATCTCGAGAGGAGCGCCTCGAGCTCCGCCTCAGGGTGTGCCCCTCCTCTCCAGGCGGAGACGAGCCTGTCGCCGCAGGCCTCCTCCTCTCCAGCCCGCAAGTGGAGCTCCGCTCGCAAGAGCTCGGCGCCCCGCGCACCATCCAGCCTCGAGGATCCGAGCCCTGCGAGGTAGAGCGCGCGCGCGAGCCCGTCTCGATGGCCCCGAGAGAGGGCCGACTCCAGGCTCTCAAGAGAGAGCTCGACTGAGTCGCGCTCTGGATCCGCCACGTAAGCGCCGAGCGCTCTACGCCAGAGGTTGAGCCCCTGAGCTCCCCCGGCTGCGAGCGCCTCGCGCGTGATGGTCTCGTCGCCCCGGCGGTGGCCCTCAAGCACGACGAGCCGCGCCCACTGAGTCAGCTGAGCGTTCGAGGAGCGCTCGCCCCCCCAGGCAACGCTCGGGTCCGCGCCACCAGGACCGAGCGCGCGCGCCTCAGCCATCCCACGTGCGATCCGTTCGACCTCCCAGGACGCTCCGTCGCGCTCGCGGTCCCCAGCGAGCTGTTCCAAGAGGGCACGCACCTCCGCGTGCGTCCCCGCCTCCGTGAGGACAAGCGCGACCCTACCTCTCGCTGCTGCGGCGAGGAGCCCTGAGAGCGCGACCGGGTCACGCTCCCTGCGCCAGCGCTCCTCGAACCAGGCCACCGGCGCAGACCAGCCCGTCGTCGCCAGCGCACGCGCTGCACGGGCTGCGCCTTCACCACCAGCTGCGACCTCAAGCGCCCAAGCGATCAAGACTTCCACCGTCGACGCGCCCGTGGCATCTCTACCACTACAGACCCTGAGCCAGTGCCCCAGCCCTGGGTGGATCACGCCGTCCACGCTCTCCGGCCCCCGCAGCTCATAGCTGAGACCGCCTTCGAGGCAGAGGCGCTCCAGGAGCTCAAGCGGAGCACCCGTAGCGCTCGCCCAAGAACCGTCGCGCACATCGATCCCCGGGTCGAGGACTAGGGGTGCGCCCATGTTCACTCCCTCGGAGATGCGCTCAAGGAGGGCCGTGTTGATCCCCTCGCAGGGCGGCACAAAGAAGAGCCCAAGCTGAGACGCGCGCAGGAGCGCTCGCGCCTTGTGGGACGGGAGCGGCGGGTCGTCGTAGTCGGGCTCCCAGCGGACGAGGAGCTCGTGGAAGCTGGCACGCCCGATCGCCCGAGCCCGCCTGTCGCGGGAGGTCAAGAGCTCGACGACTAAGCCGAGGCGCTCGTCGCGCGCGGCCAGCACCCGCGTGATGCGACGCTCCAGCTCGAAGTCGGCTCCCACCGCGAGCTTCAAGAGCGCGGCCTCCTGCTCACGTGGGAGGCGCCCGCACAATCGGCGGGTCGCGAGCTCTCGGAGGGCGGCGTCGGGCGCGGTCAGGGCCGCGAGGTCATCAGCGGCAGCTTGAGGAGCGAGCGCGCTGGCCATGAGGGTGAGGAGGAGGGCGGGGAGTGCCATGACTGGGTCGTCCCATGAGTTTCGGTCACCGCACCCCAGCCGCGCAACGATGCGGAGGCACAAGGAGTGATACTCTCTGCCCCCGAGAGGACCCCCAACTCCCACCACCATGGCGAAGATCCCCTTCCAGAGCATCGGCAGCGCCCGCGACGACTTCCTGCGCGAGACGAGCTACCAGCTGAACACGAGCGCCTCCGCGGACCGCGTGGACCTCCTCGAGGAGCGCCGCGCTGAGGTCCACGCAGGCTGGGGAGAGAAGTACGTCGAGCGCGTCCACGCGAAGGGCAAGCTCACGGCGCGCGAGCGCGTCGAGGCCCTCAAGGACGAGGGGGCGCCCGTCCGGGAGGTGGGCACCTTCGTCAACTACGGAGAAGACTTCGCCGGGCAAGCCTCCCCCGGCGCGGGCGTGGTCACTTGCTACACCAAGGTCCACGGTCGCTGGGTCATGGTCATCGCGAACGACAACACGGTCGCCTCTGGATCGTGGTGGCCGCGCACGCCCGAGAAGATCGAGCGCGCGCAGGAGATGGCGCTGCGCTTGCGCCTGCCGGTCGTCTACCTGGTGGACTGCTCCGGACTCTTCCTGCCAGAGCAGGCGCGCTCCTTCCCCGGAGCCACTGGAGCCGGGCACATCTTCAAGAA
>JAKVCE010000292.1 GCA_022447405.1 Planctomycetota bacterium
GTTCCGGAAGAATTCGGTCGCGGCGCAGTCGAGCGCCAGCACGACGTCGGTGCCGAGCTTGAAGCCCGCCTGGTCGATCGAGGCGGCGATGAAGTCGAGCGCATCGCGCGTCGAGGCGAGGTTCGGGGCGAAGCCGCCCTCGTCACCGACCGCGGTCGCGAGACCGCGCTCGCGGCAGACGGACTTCAGCGCGTGGAAGACCTCGGCGCCCATGCGCAGGCCCTCCGAGAAGCTCGTGGCGCCGAAGGGCATCACCATGAACTCTTGGATGTCGACGTTGTTGTCGGCGTGCTCGCCGCCGTTCAGGATGTTCATCATCGGGACGGGCAAGAGCCTCGCGCCGACGCCTCCGAGGTAGCGGAAGAGGGGGAGTCCGCTCTCCTCTGCGGCCGCCTTGGCGGTGGCGAGCGAGACGCCGAGGATGGCGTTCGCGCCGAGGCGCCGCTTGTTGGGGGTGCCATCGATCTCGAGCATCGCTCGGTCGATGTCGCCTTGGTCATCGGCGTCCATGCCGAGGAGCGCGTCGCGCAGCTCGCCGTTCACGCTCTCCACGGCCTTCAAGACGCCCTTGCCGCCGTAGCGCCCCTCCTCATCCCGCAGTTCGTGAGCTTCGTGGGCGCCCGTAGACGCCCCGGAGGGGACCGCAGCGCGCCCGAAGGCGCCGCTGGTGAGGAGGACGTCGACCTCGACGGTCGGGTTTCCGCGAGAATCGAGGATCTCCCTCGCTGTCACTGCCAGGATTTCGCTCATAGGAAGGGTGATCCTAACAGGTAGAGACCGGTTCTTAGAACCCGTCGCCCGCTCCCGGACCCTGATACCCTATCGGCACGCCCGAGAGGGCGGCGCCGCCCCCGCGCGGGGCGCGCCCGCGCTCTCCCGGGAACGGACCCCAGTAGGAGCGCTTTGAAGTCCATCGCCACCCTCCCCAACCTGCTGACGCTCGCGAACGCGGCGTGCGGGCTGCTCGCCATCTCGAAGGCGATCGACGCGCTCTCCCTCGCTGGCGAGGACGCAGCGTTCTACGAGCTGATGAAGTTCTCCTGCTTCCTCATCTTCCTCGCCATGGTCTTCGACGGCCTCGACGGGATGGTCGCGCGCCTCACCAAGACGACGAGCGAGTTCGGCGCGCAGCTCGACTCCTTCGCCGACGCGATCACCTTCGGCGTCGCGCCCGCGATCCTCGCCAAGGCGCTCATCCAGCACGAGGGGCCGCTCCTCGGCTACGACCTCTCGCCGCGCCTCTCCTTCGCAGCCTGCGCCTGCTTCGCGATGCTCGCGATCCTGCGCCTCGCTCGCTTCAACCTCGAGTCTGGGGCTGAGAAGAAGAAGGGGAAGTTCTTCCGCGGGCTCCCGTCGCCCGCTGCGGCTGGATCGGCCGCGAGCCTGATCTGGATCTACCTCGTGATGCACAAGCCGAACCCAGGCGCTGACGAAGGTGTCGCCGGGCTCGTCGAGGGCATCTCGCAGCTCGACTTCAGCGCGGTGCTCACCTGGATGCCGCCGCTGCTGCTCATCTGGCTGCCCCTGCTCGGCCTCTTGATGGTGAGCAGGATCCAGTATCCGCACGGCTTCGCCTGGATCTCCTCCGAGCGCAACAACTTCTTCAACCTCGTCGCGATCGTCTTCATCGCTGGCGCGCTCTACCTCGCGCCGGTCCCGCTCCTCTTCGCGGTCTTCAACCTCACCGTCCTCTCTGGGATCGTGCGCGCCGCGCTAGGACGCGGGGAGCAGCCCGAGCTGGAAGCGGAGGGCGGCGGCTCGTGACGAGTGAGCGGCGCGCCCTCCTCGCGCTCGGCTCCAACTTGGGCGAGCGCGAAGGTAACCTGCAGCGCGCGCTCGAGCTCTTGGGCTCGAGCGAGGGGGTTCGCATCACTCAGCACTCGAGCTGGCATGAGACCAGCCCCGTCGGAGGGCCCCCGGGGCAGGGGGACTTCCTGAACGGCGCCTGCGAGCTCATGACGACTTGCTCGCCGGAGTCACTCCTCGCCCGCTGCTTAGAGATCGAAGAGGAGCTAGGGCGCGTACGAGCAGAGCAAGATGGACCCCGCACTCTCGACCTGGACCTCCTGTGGTTCGAGGGGGAGGAGCGCGATGAGGTCTCTCTCACTCTGCCGCACCCGCGCTGGGAGGAGCGCGCCTTCGTCCTCGCGCCCCTCGCGGAGCTCTGCCCCGAGCAGGTGCTCCCCGGCTGCGGGCTGACGGTCTCGGCGCGCGCCGAGGCGCTCCAGTGTGAGGAGGTCGTGGGTTGAGCTTCACGCGCTACGGATCCGTCGCGCCAGCCGAGGAGTGGTGCAGAGCGGCGCTAGAGGAGGGGAAGACCCTCGGCTTTGTGCCGACGATGGGCGCCCTGCACGAGGGGCACATCGCCCTCGTCGAGCGCAGCGTCGAGGAGTGCGACGTCACCGTGGTGAGCGTCTTCGTCAATCCGCTGCAGTTTGATGATCCCGGCGACCTGGAGCGCTACCCGCGCGACGAGGACAGCGACGCGCGCGCGCTCGAGGAGGCGGGCTGCGACCTGATGTTCACCGGGACCCTGCCGGAGTTCTTCCCGCGCTCCTTCGACGAGATGGGCTCGTTGGAGCCTGGCGCGCTCGTCAGCCCCGGCCCCGCGGCGGAGGGGCTCGAGGGCGCGTCTCGCTCTGGGCACTTCGTCGGCGTGGCGACGATCGTCCATCGCCTCTTCGAGGTGGTGAGCCCGACGCGGGCCTACTTCGGCCGCAAGGACTATCAGCAGTCGCTCATCGTGAAGGAGGTCGCCGCGCGTCGCGGCTCGCCTCTGGTGGTCATCTGCCCGACGGTGCGGACGGCTGAGGGCTTGGCTCGCTCCTCTCGCAACGAGCGCCTCAGCGAGGCCGAGCGCACAGACGCGCTCGCGCTCTCTGAGGCTTTGGCGGCCTGCGACGCCCTCTGGCGCGAGGGCGAACGGGACGCGGAGGCGCTCTCCCGCGCCCTGTCCAGACCCCTCGAGGCAGCGCCAGGCGTGCAGTTGGACTACGCCGCGGTGCGTGACGCGGAGCGCTGGACGAGCGAGGACCCGAGCGGCCCCATGGGGTCTTGCGTCGCCCTCGTCGCGGCGCGTGTCGGGCCGGTGCGTTTGATCGACAACCTCGTCTTAGGAGAGGGCGAGGCGTGCGAGATCTCCCTCGGAGCGGGGAGCCGCGCGTGACAGCCGAGGTCCTCGCCGCCGCGAAGGTCAACTTGCGGCTCGAGCTCCTGGGCCGTGGGGCGGACGGCTACCACGAGCTCTCGACGCCCATGCTCGCGCTCGCGCTCGGAGACATCGTTCGGGCGGAGGCGCGCGAGGAGCCCGGCGTGTCGCTCTCCGTGAGAGGAGAGCAGGCGGCCGGGGTGCCAGAGGACGAGACGAACCTCGCACACCGCGCGGCCGCAGAGCTCCTCTCTGAGCGGGGCGAGGGCGTCTCGCTTGAGCTCACGAA
>JAKVCE010000293.1 GCA_022447405.1 Planctomycetota bacterium
GCCTTGAGAGGGGTGCGGGCCCATGATCACCGGACCTACGAGGGGCGGAAGCTCACTGCAGACGAGCAGCGGGCCCTCGACGTCGTCCAACTGGGCGGCTAAACGCCATACGATGGTATAAAGGGGGTCCCAGAGGGGCCCTCGAACGCCCCTAAGCCACCGATCAGGTGGCGAGACCTCACTTGCAGCTCCTCGGAACTCATCGATGCGTAGCGCCCACTCGCTCTCCACTGACTCCATGGTCTTCGACACCACGCTGATCCCCATGGCGGCTGGCCGCCCGGGGGATGACCCCATCTTCAGCCTCAACGCGGAGGCGAGGAAGCGCGCGGCTGGAGGTGAGTCGATCTTGAACGCCACCATCGGGGCGCTCTTGGAGGACGACGGCAGCCTCGCGATCCTCCCCTCTGTGAGCGACGCGGTCGCGAAGGTCGACCCGCGCAGGGCGGCCGCCTATGCACCGATCTCTGGAGAGCCTGCGTTTCAGCAGGCGGTGATCGACGACACCTTCGGCGCGAGCCCGCTCAACCAGTTCTCCGTCGCCGCCGCCACCCCTGGTGGCACGGGCGCGATCTTGCACGCCATCACGAGTTTCCTGGAGCCGGGTCAGTCGATCCTTGTCCCGGAGTACTACTGGGGCCCCTACCAGACGATCGCCTCGCACACCGCGCGGAAGGTCGAGACCTTCACCATGTTCAACGAGGAGGGTCGCTTCAACCTCGAGGCCTTTGACGAGGGCCTCGCCAAGCAGCTCGAGCGACAAGGCCGCGTCCTCTTCATCTCCAACTTCCCCTGCAACAACCCGACGGGCTACTCCCTAGATGACGAAGAGTGGGAGGGGCTCTCGGAGATCATCGAGAAGAACTCCAAGGACGGGCCCGTCACCTTCCTCCTCGACCTCGCCTACGCGCGCTTCGGCGCTACGGGATCTGAGCGTTGGGTCGACCACGTCGAGCGCTTCGCTCACTGCGCACAGCTCCTCGTCGCTTGGACGGCGTCGAAGGCCTTCGCTCAGTATGGCGCGCGTGTGGGAGCGCTCGTGGCGGTCCACCCCAGCTCAGCGGAGCGTGAGCGGCTGAAGGCGGCGATGGGCTTCGCTTGCAGAGGGACCTGGTCGAACTGCAACCACCAGGCGATGGTCGCGATCACCGAGCTCCTCCTTGATCCTGACAAGCGTCGCCGGGCCACCGGCGAGCGCGAGGTGCTGAAGCGCCTCCTTCGTGAGCGCGTGGACGCTTTCAACCAGGCGGCAAGTGGGTCCTCGCTCCGCTACCCTCGCTACGAGGGCGGCTTCTTTGTGAGCGTCTTCACCCCGGATGCAGAGAAGACAGCGGCGCGGATGCGCGAGATGGGGGTCTACGTCGTCCCCCTCGAAGGCGCCGTCCGCATCGCCCTCTGCTCGACGCAGGCTAAGGACGTGCCGCGGCTCATCGCAGCCCTTGAGGAGGGCCTCAAGGCCGCTGGAGGTTCAGCGTGAGCGTCACGCCGCACGCATACGGACCCCGCGTCCATCTGGCAGGCGGCGCCTTTGTCAGCACCGCGATCGCGCGCGCCTCCACCGAAGAGGTCTCCAGGACGGAGCTCCTCGCCTTGCTCCGCTCTGTCTACGAGGTCTTGCTCGCCCAGGCCTTTGAAGAGCTCCCGCTGACGGAGGCCGAGGTCGCGACGCGGATGTCGGCGAAGCACCCCGAGGCTGCCATCTGGCGCGGCGAGGTCGCGCGAGACGCGGGCTCTGTCGTCATCTGCGATGTGATCCGCGCGGGGATCCTGCCCGCGCAGCTCTGCTTCGAGCGGATCTCTCAGCTGCTCCCTGGCGCGGATGTCCGCCTCGACCACCTGAACATCGCGCGCAGCGAGGATGAGTCCGGCCGCGCGACCGGCGCTGACCTCTCTGGGAGCAAGGTCGGGGGACCCGTTGAGGGCGCGACCCTCATCCTCCCTGATCCGATGGGCGCGACCGGCGCGACCACTGTCTGCGCGTTAGAGCACTATCTCGAGCACTACGGTCGACCTGCGAAGGTCCTGCTCATGCCGATGATCTGCACCCCTGAGTACCTGCGCGCCGTGCTGGACTTCGATGAGAGCGTCAAGGTCTACGCCGGGCGGCTGGACCGCGGTCTCTCTCCGAGCGAGGTGCTCGCATGCACGCCTGGTGAGCGCTGGGACGAGGAGCGCGGCCTAGACGACACGAACTACATCGTCCCCGGCGCTGGCGGAGTCGGCGAGCTGCTCAACAACTCTTGGTGCTGAGCGCTCAATCCGGCGTGAGCCGGTAGAGCCGGTAGAGGTCATAGGGGCTGCCATCTCGCTGGAGGACGTCCCCTGGGCTGCGCCAGATGAGCTCAAAGCCTGGGAGGCTCCGCAGGACCTCGTCGTCCTGGGAGAGGAGGCTCCGGGCCGCCGCGCCCGCAGCGGGCTCCTCTCCTGGGCGCAGGCCGGCTAGGTACCGCGTGGCCTTCAGCATCCCGACCGTGAAGCGGTCGATGAGGAGGTAGCTGCAGCCCTGCTCTTCGAGGAGGGAGCGCTTGAACTCCGCGGCGTCTGCGTGGAAGAAGCCCGTGATGAACCTCTCTGCCGCGCGGCGGCTCGCGTCGAGCTCGTACTTGGGCTGGATCAGGATCGGCCTGCGGGCGTGGGTGAGGATCGCCGTCGAGTTCATGAAGTCGCAGGCGACCGCCTCACCTCGCGGGACGTGCTCCTGGACGGCGCTGATCATGGCTGCGAGCTCGGCCTGGCGGCCCGGAGGCTTGTACCAGGAGAGCTCGAGGGTCGAGGCGTGCTGGGCGAAGAGGGCCGCCTGAGCGAGGAGGAGCGCGAGGGCCATGGCGCGTCCGCGCTCGTGCCGTGCGAGCCAGGCTGCGCCCGCCGCCGGGAGCAGGGCGGCAGGGAGGATCAAGACGCGCGTGATGAGCCAGGCGGCTGCGAGAGAGAGGAGGACCAGCGCGCGGGCGAAGGCGGAGAGCAGGTCGCGCTTGAAGGCCGCCGCCAAGCCCAGGGTGGCGAGGCTGAGCGAGAGCAAGATCTGGGAGAGCTGTGAGGTCTCGAAGGGCCCCTGCCAGAGCAGGCGCGCATCAAAGGAGAGCGCCGTCGGGTCGAGCGGTCGCTCCCCGAGGTGGAGCAGCTTGGCGAGGAGGAGCTCGTGCACATGGGCGTCCTCAAGGGCGCCGCCGCCGAAGAGGCGGGAGCTCATCGCGCCCAAGAGGAGGGCTCCGATGGCCTCTGCGATCCTGCGTCTCTGGGCCAGCTCGGGACGGCTCGCGACCGCGGCAGCGGCGAAGACGAAGAGCGCTGGGGTGAGGAAGAGCAGCCGCGCACGGCCCACGGGGAAGAGGGCGACGGTCACCGCTGCTGCGAGCGGCAACAGGAGGCCTAGCTTGGCCGGCGTCGGGGGGGGGGGGGGCCGGGGGCGGGGGGCGGGGGGGGGGGGGGGGGGGG